>JADBKX010000036.1 GCA_014894735.1 Candidatus Sediminicultor sextus
TACTCTTTAAGAGTACGGGCAATATAAATTAATTATATACCGATACGCTTTTCCTGATTACGGGGGAAAAATCCGCCAAAACTTACTCGGACTATTTGAATCCTTTCAGCCTGAAGCTTGTGGGTCCATTTTGCAGATCCTTAAAAATCTTTGTCGATTCTCACCCTACACGACTCTCTGAATAAATTTTGTAATCTGCTACTTCTCCCACGCCTTGCTTTTAACTATTTATTATTTTTAATGATTATACCATATATGTCAAGTTTTTAAAAAAAATCAATAATTGCGTCTGTGTCAATACTTTGGGGGTAGTTTTCTTTGGTGAAAAAAATTCCTCTGGTTTTGGATAGACTTACCCCTGGTTTTATTATAGCTTATTGTTTGGACAAATAAGCATGATTATCCTTATGTTATTTAGGTTACAGTAATACATAGTGATCAACTTTTTTTAGTTTTTTGATTGATTAATTAAAATATCCTACTCTGGATAGTTTACGTAAAACACCCACCCAAGGTTTGTCCTGATCCGGTCCTCTTAAAGCAGGTATGGTTACCTCGATAAGAGGAGAAGTCTCTCTTTCTTGGTTAAAATAGGCTGCAGGCAGAGGTGGTTTGAATTCAGTTATCTTAATATTTCGTTCTCTTTCTTTCTCCCACCAGTTATCCCATTCTCCATTTAGGATAGTCTCTTTTATCTTTAAGAGGGACAGGGCTCCCGGTTTACTCCAGCTCATCCCTCTTTTTTTAAAACGAGCAGCTATCGCTTTATTGACGTTTGATTCTATCGCTCCGGCCCTTCCTATCTCTTGGTCTTTTAGTTGAAACTGATTGCTAATCCCCTGGCGGTTACGAGAGATGTAGGTAGAGAGTTTTACCAGATTATCTTTCTCTTTCAGGTCATAGGGATTTCTGATTAGCTGGTCTATGACCGATAAACCCTGATCTATCTGATTAGATAACAGCAGGTCTTTTATTACCTTCTGTTCCTCTTTCCTTCTGCCTAAGGATTCTTTAAACTTTTTATAAAGATGGTAGAGATCAAGGATATAGGTGGCAGAAGAAAAGTAATCTTTAATCCCGGAGGTTATCCAGGAATCCCCGTCTCCGCCGAAGATGACCTTTTTTACTTTGGAGAGGGAGAATCTTTCCTCTGCCAGGAGACTTAGTCTTTCCATAAAGTCTTTCCCGGTACCGATAAAGGTGAATTTCTCGGTTAGTCTTTTAGATTTACCAGTAGAATAACGGGATTCTTTTCCGGTATAGCCTACACCTAGTTTTACTTCCAGCTTCCCTCCTTTCTCTTTACCTTTCTTCTGTAAGGTGATAAAGGTAGCGTCTGCTTCCAGGTAGGCAGTAGCAGGGGCCTCTTTATCCGGGTAATTTAAGTTCTCTATCTGTTTTAACTTCTTCTCCTGGTTTTCTATGATTAACTTACCCTCTTTGATTACTGATCGTCTTATAGCTTCATGAGAACGGAAGTTACCCAGTAAGAGTCTAGCTTGATTTACTACTTCCCGGTAAGAAGAGAGAGTAGAAAGAAAACATTCTATCCTGGCTCGAGATAGACTGAGGCGTTGGTTTTTAACTATACTTAAGGCCTCATCTAAAAGATAACAACTTTTACCAGTCTTCCTGTCTTTATAACGGGTACGGGAATAGAGGATATCACCGAAACGGGTAAGAAAGTATTTTTCCCTTTTACCGGTGTTTTTAAGTTTCCCTTTTTCTCTCTTATTACGCAGGTAATCATCTATATCGGTAATGGCTTTTTCAAATACCTTACGGGCTATATTTTGTAATATTTCAAAGAGCATATTTTCTATGTTATCAAAGGTTAGACCCTTAATGGGTATTTTAACCTTGACCTCGGGAAAGATTATTGTTATAGTATCAGTATCCATGGGTGTAGCTTACCTCCTTTGTTAAAAAGGGTTTGTTTTGTATAGGTAAGTCTACACCTTTTTATTATATTTTTACAATCCTTCTCTTGCTACTTGTCTTATTACTAACAAAAGAAAGCATTATTAATATGTATATTTTTTCTTCTAACTACCCCACTAAAGTTTACACTAACATAAAGAAAGTATCGAGTATCGAGTATATAGTGAAGAAAGAGAAAGGAAAAAAAA
>JADBKX010000074.1 GCA_014894735.1 Candidatus Sediminicultor sextus
CATACGCAATCCCTGCAAGGTTAAAAAAGGATTGATTTTATCAATTAGCTTACTTTCGTTTCCTATCAATTCCGCCTGGCCGCCGGTAGCTACTACTACAGAATCTTCCCCTAACTCTCTCTTAAACCGTCTAATTAATTCATTAGTTAATCCCAAATAGCCAAAGAACATTCCTGATTGCATTGCGCTAATAGTATTGCTACCTATAGAATGTTTGGGTTTTATTAATTCTATTTTGGGTAGCTTGGCCGTCTTTTCAAACAGAGCTTCTGCTGAAATTTCTATTCCGGGAGTAATCGCCCCACCCAAATAAGCTCCCTCCTTATTAACTGCACAAAATGTAGTGGCCGTTCCAAAATCTACAATTATTACCGGCCCTCCGTATAATTTATAAGCAGCAATAGCATTGACAATTCTATCTGCCCCCACTTCCTTAGGATTATCTATCTTAATATAAATTTCAGTCTTTATTCCCGGTCCTACAATAATTGGAGATACTTTAAAATAATCCACGGACATCTTTTTTAATATCCAGGTTACCGGAGGGATAACACAGGAAATAACTACTGATTTAATATCTGAAAAGGCTAAATTAGCATCGAGAAGCAAACTCTTAACTAACATTCCATACTCGTCCTCTGTCTTATTCAGATCAGTAGAAATTCTCCAATGGCCTAATAATTTCTCTTCTTTGTATACTCCTATTACCGAATGGGTATTACCTACATCAATTACTAAAATCATCATATCCCCTCCCTTGAATTATATGCCCTTTTGTCATTCCCGCCTGTCTGCCGTGCCTGCACAGGCAGGCGGAAGCGGGAATCTATATTTTTTTTAGTGATTCAAAGAACCGTTGTTCCCTGAATCACTTTAAATAATTCACAGCGTTCCGCTTAAAATTTTGTAAGCTTAAACAATAAAAATAGAGTAGAGAAGTACTCAACTCCCCTACTCTATAACTTTCCTAATAGCCAGCTCTTTTTAAAGCTTTAACTAATATAAATACCAATAATATTGCTACTACCACTTCCGGAGTACCATGAATTACTGCAATGCTGGCACTTACTTTTAGCGGAAGATATCCTCTTAAGGTAGCTAATCCCAAAACTCCGATGGTGTTAGTAAGAGTTCCCAAAGCCGCCGCAATAGCACTGTTCTTCCATAAATATTTGTAAGAATAATAAGCCGCTACTCCGATAAATATTCTAGGTAAAATAGCGATTAGAGGGTCAGCAAACATGGGGTTAGTGGCATTTAAAAAACTGTAAACTCCGAAGATTAATCCTACTAATGCACCTACTATTGGACCTTCGAGTATCCCACCTAAAATGGCTGGAATGTGCATAATGGTAGCATTACCAGCAGGAGTAGGAACGGGGATAAATCCTAATCTTGTCGCTCCCAGGATTATAGCAATTGCACCTAACATACCGGAGATAGCCAATTGTCGGGTAGTAAGTTTAAATCCTGATAAAGCAGAATCTCTATTCATTTTTTCGCCTCCGTTCTAGTTCCGTTATAAGATACTAGACGAAATACTATTAATTTTATTTACTTCTGGTCTTGTTCTCATGCAAGATACAAGCTCTCGGGTAAAGGCGTATCCTTTACACCCATAGTGTAAGATACTTTAATAATTATGTCAAGTCAAAAAGTTAACCAAAGGTGCCAGGCACCTTTGGTTAACTTTTTGACTTACAAATTTATTTGGTATTCTTTAATTTTGTTCTGCAGACTTCTTCGGCTTATTCCTAAAATCTCTGCTGTTTTAGTGCGATTTGCATTATTCTGAATCAAATATTTAATAATTAACTCTTTTTCTACATCTTTTAAAGTCCCTTTTTTTTCAATGTATGTTTCTTTGTTTATAAAATTGAAATATTTTTCATCGATTATTTCGTCTTTTGCCATAATCATACTTCGCTCAATAATATTTTCTAACTCTCTTATATTACCGGGATAATCATAATCCAGCAGTAATTCCATAGCTTTTAAAGAAACTTTTTCCACTTTCTTATTTAATATTTTATTATATTTAGCGATAAGATGCTCCACAATTAAAGGTATGTCTTCTTTCCTTTCCCTTAAAGGAGGAACATCCACACTAAAGACATTTAGTCGATAAAATAAATCCTCTCTAAACCTTCTTTCTTCTACTTCTTTTTTTAAATCTTTATTGGTAGCAGATAATATTCTTACATCAACTTTAATGCTCCTTGAACTTCCAACCCTTTCAAACTCCCTTTCCTGTAAAACTCTAAGTAATTTTGTTTGTATAGAGGGGTCTATCTCTCCTATTTCATCTAAAAAAATAGTTCCTCCATTTGCCATTTCGAAACGACCTATCCTCTTGACAATAGCTCCGGTAAAAGAACCTTTTTCATGTCCAAAGAGTTCGCTCTCTAAAAGGTTTAAAGAGAAAGCTGCGCAATTTACCACTACAAATGGGCCATTTTTATGCAGACTGTTTTTATGTATTGCTCGGGCTATCAATTCTTTCCCGGTACCACTTTCACCGGTAATGAGCACAGTAGCAGTAGTGGGAGATACGTTTTTCACCATTTCTAAAACTTTATTTATAGCATTACTCTTCCCTATTATTTCATCAAAATTGAATCTCTTCTCTTCTTCCTCTCGATAGTAGATGTTTTCCACTTCTAATTCATATTGCTTAATTGCTCTATTAATTATAATTTTTAGTTCTTCAATATCGAAAGGTTTTATTAAATAATCCAAAGCCCCTAATTTCATTGCTTCCACAGCTTCGGGAATACTCCCATAAGCAGACATCATAATAACCGGTAGATTTAAATCATTTTCTCTTATCTTCTTTAAGATTTCTATACCATTTAAACCGGGCATTTTAAGATCTAATAATACTAAACTGTAATTTTCTTCCTGTAATCTCTTTAGGGCCTCTAAGCCATTATCAGCTTCTTTGATTATAAATCCCTCCGGAGATAATACCCGGGTTAACATTTTTCTTATATTTTGCTCATCATCGATTACTAATATTTTCCGCAAAATTACTTCCCTCCTTTTTGAGGTAGAAAAACAACAAACTTTGTTCCTTCCCCTTCTTTGGATTCAACTTTAATCTCTCCCTGATGAGCCTCTACCAGCTTATATACTATAGAAAGACCCAATCCGGAACCCTCATCTTTGGTGCTAAAGAAGGGGTCAAATATTTGAGTAAAATCTTTTTCAGGGATACCAATCCCGCTATCTTCAATAATTAATTTTATTGCTGGTTCTCCCTTTAAAAGAATTTTTTCAGTTTTAATTTTGATTTCCCCTTTGTTGGAGATAGCCTGAATAGCATTAATAATTACATTCATTAAAATCTGCCTTACCTGGTCTTCATCGGCTTGAATTTCAGAAATATCCGGAGAAAGTTCCGAACTAAAGTTAATCTGCTTATCTTTTGTCTCTAATTTAAACAATTCAGTAATCTTTACTATTAAATCATTTAAAGAAAAACGGGTTAAATTTGGTTTTTGCAATTTGGCGAAATCTAAAACCTGAACCACTAACTTATTTAATCTATCTACTTCCTGAATAATGGTATTTAAGTCTTCTTTTCTTTCATCAGTCTTAGAGAATGAATTATAAACAAACTGTGCCAATCCTCTGATTGAACTTAAAGGATTCCTGATTTCATGGGCAATCCCGGCAGATAATTTACCCAGAGCAGCTAATCTTTTATGACGTGCTACCTCTTCATTTAGATCCTTGATCTCGGTTATGTCTCTTATCACCGCTACCACACCGGTTATCTCTCCAGATTCATCGGCTAAAAATGAGGTGTTTAGGTCTAATATTTTTTTCTTTAATCCCTTTTCTTCTAAAATGATTTCCTGAGAAATATTCTTCTTCTCTAAAAGACACTTTTTAAAGATAGATTCCCCTAAAATATTTAAATTCAAAACTTCCTGGCAATCTTTGTTTAATACTTCTTCCTTCTTTTTATCAAAAATTTCTTCACTCTTACGGTTAAAAGTTTTTATATTGCCTCTATTATCTACCGAAATTACCGCATTATCCATAGTCTCTAATAATTTTGAAGTGTATACTTTCATTTCATTCAAGGTCTTTTTTACGATATAGTTCTCTTGTAATTTAAAAATTACATAAATCCCAAATAACACAAGGGCCATTATAATGCTGTAATTTAAAATTATTCTTTTTCTGGTCTGGCCCAAGCGATTATAATATCCTTCTAAGTTTATCCCAATCACTAAATAACTATTTCTAATAGGTAATATTTTCCAAATATCTAACTGTTGATTAATATCAAGATTGAATGGTTTTATTACTTGAAGTATTCTATTACCTTTTTTGTCTTCAGTATTTATAAAATTTATTTTGCCTGGTGTAGGGATTTTTATGGCATTTTGCCATCTTTCTTCTTCGGTGCTGATTAAAATTGCCCCTTTATCGTTACAAATATCGATATAACTTACCCCGCCTTTTTTTAAAAGCACTAAAATATCTTTTAAAGTATTTTCATTTAAGATAAACCGGGGGCCAAGGGTTTGGATGGAAAAGGCAATATTTAATCCTTCCGAACGGGCTAATTCCCATAAATAATATCTTTCTCTTTGTACTTCTTTATAGGTCATAAAACCCAGTAATAGGGTAAGAAGCAAGATAATAATTAAAGCTAATATAATATTTTTTTCCCGAAAAGGTAATGACTTAAATATTTTTTGATTTTTCCCTTTTTCCAACTTTATAAACCATTTCTTTATAAATTTTAAATATTTACAAAGACAAGGCAAAGCCGTGTCTTTCCATTTTTCCGCTTTCGCGAGGGTGAATTCATGAAGAAATCTATTTTTTAACAGGCAGGTCGGCTCTCATGAAAACGGGGGACGCTTGTCCTATAAGTAGGGGCACGACGATGCATCGTGCCCCTACAAATTACTTATTACAATTTTCTTCTGTCTTTGGACTTATTCAGTCAATCTTCTCCACTTTTATCGGTACATAATAAGTATGTTGATTACGAAAAACCAATAACAGTAGCGTACCTCCTGGTTCTAATTTGTTAATTACTTTTTCCCATTCCACAATAGAAGATACTTCTGTTCGGTTTGCCTCTAATACTATGTCTTTTGGCTGTAAACCCTTATCATCCGCCGAACTTCCCGGGATTACCTCAGTAATTATCAACCCTTTTACCCAGGGTAATCCCAGATCCTTAGCAATTTCCGTAGTAACTGACTCCACTTTTAATCCAGTTTGTACTGAAAATACTTTTTCTTTAGGAGATTCACTACCTTCTACTTCCACAGTAGGCATCTCACCTATTTTTACTACAAAGGAAATTGTTTCACCATTTCGCACAATTTCGATATTTGCTTCTTTCCCAATCTCTATATTTCCTATTTTATTTTGAAGTTCTTCAGGAGAATTTACCTCTTCATTATTCACTTTCTTAATTATATCCCCTGTTTTTATCCCGGCTGCTTCTGCTGGACTATTTTTAACCACATCTCCCACTAAAACACCTTTAGCTTCCGTTTGGTTAAATTGTTTGGCAATTTCTGGAGTAACTTCTTGAATATATACACCTAACCATGATCTTAGTACTTTGCCAAAATTAATTAAATCATCTATATTTTTCTTGGCGATATTTACAGGAATAGCAAATCCAATGCCCTGAGCAAAAGGAATAATTGCTGTGTTTATTCCCACAACTTCTCCTTTGGTATTGAGTAACGGACCACCACTATTCCCAGGATTTATAGCCGCATCAGTTTGAATAAAATCTTTATATACATGTCCTTCTGCGCCTGCAGGAATAGAACGGCCCTTAGCACTAACTACGCCCATGGTTACAGTTTGTTGAAGTCCATAAGGGTTACCAATGGCGACTACAATTTCTCCTACTCTTAATTTATCTGAATCACCCAAAGCAACCAGAGGTAAATTATCTGCTTTTATCTTTACAATTGCCATATCTGAAGTTACATCTGAACCAATTACTTCTCCGGTAAATTCTCTCCCATCAGAAAGAGTAACTTTTATCTTATCAGCATTGTGGACTACATGTTCATTGGTAATGATATATCCTTCTTGGTTAATAATAAACCCGGAGCCAGTGCCTCTTTGAGGAATTGTTCTGGTATTCTCATTAAATTGGTCTCCAAAAAAACGCCCGAACATAGGATCATTAAAAAAAGGATTTTGAGTTTCTAATACTCTTACTGTATCTATATTAACTACTGCTGGACCGTTTTTTTCTGCAATATCTGCAATACTATTACTAAAAGATTCTAGAGCCAAATAAGAATTAGTTTGTTCGGCTTCTGCGCTTACACTACCTACCCAGCTTAAACAAAGAAGAAAGACTAAAGCTGTGGCAAGAATCATATTTCTATTTGTTTTTATTAATTTTATTTTCATCATTTTATATTTTCTCCTCACTATAAAAATAAGTTGTATAGAGGAAAATTAATTTTCCTCTTTTTTTTAAAATCTACTCTAATATTTACCAAATTTACCAACAAAAACTATTCATCATTCTACCCGTACCCATGCCCATTTTTTGGTAAGAAAATATTTGGGAAGGAATGCCTAAGGGTAATTTTTCTTGCTGTTCAGGAGTTAACAATCCTTTAATCTCCAAATATCTTTCAATTGTTTTAACCTTGATTTCAACCTGCAACCCAGCAATTTCTTC
>JADBKX010000126.1:0-1389 GCA_014894735.1 Candidatus Sediminicultor sextus
GATTAGAAACAATCTCTAGTTTATATAGAGACAAGTTAGATTATTTGTCATTCCTTTTCTTTTTTACCAAAGTGTATTATAATAAGCGAAAAATAATCTCTGTTTTCTATTCTTTATATTATATTTAGGAGGAATTATTATGAAGAAATATTTTTTGTATGTGCTTATTTGTATGTTCCTATTTTCCTTCCACTTTGTTGCGCTGGCTGAGAACCCCCTGGTAGAAGCTGATGCACTTTTTGAAAAAGGGGATATAGGTAGTATATTGGAATCAATACCTCTCTATATCAAGGCGGTGGAAGCCGATCCGGAAAGTTATGAGGCTAATTGGAAATGTGCCCGTGCCCATCGGGAGTATGCTGACCATGCCCTTGAAGGGGAGTATGAAGGATGGAAAGACATTTGTAAAGAATATGGGAAAAAAGGAATGGGGTATGCAGAAAAAGCTGAAGAACTTGAACCTGAGAAAATTGAGGGACACTATTATTTTGGATTGAGTGCAGGAACTTACTCTGATGGAGTCAGTATACTTAAGGCTTTAAAAGAGGGTTTAAAAGGAAGTACTCAAGATGCTTTTTATAAAGCTTACGATATAGATAAAATGTATGATATAGGAGGTCCGATGTTGGCTATAGGACGATTCTGGCATCAACTTCCTTTCCCCTTTAAAAATAAGAAAAGAGCAGAGAAATATTTTGAGGAACGTTACCCATATTTTCCTGATGACCCTGAAGGGTTGGTTTATTATGCAGAATTGCTGATAGATAGCAGAAAAAAGGATGAAGCAAGACCTTTACTTGAGAAGGCTATTGCCGGTGATGAGCCCTACTACAGTAAATGGGCTCAAAGATTATTAGACGATTTATAAAAGAATAATAAGATAGGGGGGATCACCCCCCTATCACCCCCCCTATTCCATCATCTTGTTTAATTGACAAGGACATTAGCCGAAGTATATTATAATAAAACCATGTTAATTAAATTTATTATTTCTTACTACAAAAAAGCCCCCCTTAAGATGTTATTTGGATTTCTTATGCTGGTGGCAGTGGATATTGCCCAGCTTATTTCTCCCCGCATAGTCCAACGAGCGATAGATTATATTATTACTACTTATACTGCCTCCGGAAATAATTATTCTTATCTTACGAAATTTACTCTCTTAATCTTTGCCCTGGCGATAGCCATTGGAATTTTTAGATTTTTTTGGCGAATGATCATTACCGGAATGTCCCATTTTATCGAAATGGACTTTAAGAACAGACTGTTTAAACATCTTCTTTTACTCTCCAACTCTTTTTTCACCAGAACAAAGGTTGGAGATATTATGGCCCATATGACCAATGATATGACCGCAGTAAGAAGGGCCTGTGCCTTCGGAGTTATTGC
>JADBKX010000126.1:1489-6633 GCA_014894735.1 Candidatus Sediminicultor sextus
ATATGACCAATGATATGACCGCAGTAAGAAGGGCCTGTGCCTTCGGAGTTATTGCTGGCTTTGACGCTGTCTTTCTTTTTTTAGCCACTCTCATATTTATGTTAACTTTTAATGTTAAACTTACTCTTTATGCCCTGATTCCCCTTCCCGTTATTTCACTTATATCATTATTCTTTGTAAGGCTATTATTCAAAAAATTTAAAAGTGTGCAGGAATCATTTTCACTGTTAACTGAAAAAGTGCGGGAAATGGTATCCGGGATAAAGATTATCCAGGCATTTCAGCAAGAAGAGCCGGAATCTAAGAACTTTGATAAATTAAGCCAGGAGTATCTGGGGGAAAATATTTCTCTTATTAAAATTTGGGGTACTATGTTCCCTTTGATATTCTTATTTGCCGAGATTGGTATGGCGATAATACTCTGGGTGGGAGGCCAGCAAGTTATCCTTAATGAGCTTACTACCGGTGAATTGGTTGCCTTCCTTTCCTATATGGGGATTATTGTCTGGCCCATGATGGCAGTAGGAATGGTGACCAATGTATACCAGCGGGGCAATGCTTCTTATAAACGTATACTTGAACTCCTTGAAGAGAAACCGGATATTTACGATGCCCCTCGTGCAGAGTATCATACCTTAAAAGGCGGTATAAAACTGGAGAACATTTACTTTTCTTATGGGGGACAGGCTGTTCTGGATAATGTAAATATTGATATAAAACAAGGGCAGTATATAGGAATATGCGGGAAGATAGGTTCCGGGAAAAGCATATTAGCCAGATTAATTTTAAGAATTATCCAACCCCAGAAGGGGAGAATATTTTATGATTCCATAGATTATAGAAAGATAAAGATAGCAGCGGTAAGAGATAACATAGGATATGTCCCTCAGGATTCTTTTCTTTTCTCAGATACCATAGAAGATAATGTCAGGTTTGGTAAACCTGATGCCACTTTAGAGGAGATAGTGGAGGCTTGCAAGGTTGCCTCAATAGATAAGAATATCATGGAATTAAAGTATCAGTATAAAACACTTGTAGGAGAGAAAGGGGTAACCCTATCCGGGGGTCAAAAACAGAGATTGTGTATTGCCCGGGCGATTATTAGAAGACCCCAAATACTTATTCTTGATGATGCCCTAAGTGCGGTGGATACCCATACCGAAAAGGAGATTATCCGGAATTTAGAAAATTATTCTAAAGGTATTACTACCATTGTAATATCACACCGTATATCTTCCTTTATAAAAGCAGATAATATATTTGTTCTGGATAAGGGAAAAATTGAAAACAGCGGCACCCATCGAGAACTGATTAAAAAATCTGATATCTATAAAAATATTTATAAAATTCAAAAATTGGAAGAATAAAGATGAAAGAAGAAAAATTATATTCCGGTCTGGATAGAAAAATATTTTCTAAATTATGGCAATATGGAAAGCCTTACGGTGGTAAGATTTTAATCATATTCGTTCTTATTTTGGCCATAAGCGGCATACAAATTGCCCTTCCCTTGATCACCAAAAATGTGGTGGATAATTATATTGAAAGAAGTTATCTAAGGTTAATCCTTAATGATAGAACGGTTGAGATTACCGACCGATATAAGACCTACCGGGTTAGATCTGATAACATTATTTTTATCCCCTCAAACCTCTTAAATAAAGATGAATACCTGGAACTGCAGAAGGATTCGCTCATCCTGCCGGAAAAATATTTAATGATTAGAGACGAAGAAGGGCTGGATAAGTTGAAGCAATATCAACTTAATATCGTTAAAACGGATAAAGGTAGTTTCATTCCTTATTCAGAAATGCAGAAGATATCTCCGGATAATATTAAAACCTTAAGATATGATGATTTAAAAATGATAAAATTATTTGCCCTCTTATATGTGGGACTCCTTCTGGTATCTTTTATTTTCAATTATCTTCAGGTAGTTATGATGGCTGTGGTCAGTGAAAGGGTGATGTATGACCTAAGGAGTAGTCTGGTAAGACATCTCATGTCTCTTTCTCTGAACTTTTTTAATAAAAATCCCATAGGAAGATTGGTAACCAGGCTAACCAATGATGTTGATGCCTTAAGAGAAATGTTTACCGATGTTTTTGTTTATTCCGCCAAAGATCTTATTATGATAATAGGCATACTCATGGTTATATTTAGACTATCAAGTCACTTAAGTCTGGTCATATTTATTCTTATTCCCGTCATGGTTATTATGCTCTACTTTTTCCAGAGATATGCCCGGGAGGCCTATGGAAAAGTAAGAATTGCCCTGGCAAAAGTAAATAGTTTTTTATCAGAAGCAATATCGGGGGTCTTACTAATTCAGACTTTCAATCAAGAGGGCAGGTCTGAGGATGATTTTAATAAAACTGGTATAAATTATTATAATTCCAATATGCATCAACTGTTAATATTTGCCATATTCAGGCCATTAATTGATGTTTTATCTTATTTTGCTCTGGGTACCATAATATATTTTGGGGGAAAAGGAGTACTGGGGGGAGAAATTTCCCTGGGAGTACTTATTGCTTTTATCTCTTATATTCATATGTTTTTTGGGCCTATATTCGATTTTTCTGAAAGATATAATATATTACAATCCGCTATGGCTTCATCGGAACGAATATTTTTGCTTTTTGAAGAGGATGACAAAATACCTTCTCCTAAGAGTCCTAAGTATCCTGCCGGCATAGAAGGGAGAATAGAGTTTAGAGAAGTATCTTTTGAATATAAAGAAGGGGAAAAGGTTATCGACAAGGTGTCTTTTGTAGTTGAACCGAATGAATCAGTAGCCTTTGTAGGGGCGACCGGGGCAGGGAAGACAACCCTAATTAATCTTCTTTTAAGATTCTATGACCCTACCGAGGGAGAGATTTTAATTGACGGAATTAACATAAAAGATATGGATTTGAAATTTTTAAGAAACTATTTCGGATTAGTTCTGCAGGATGTTTTTATGTTTGCCGGAGATATTAAATATAATATTATCCTTAATAATAAAATAGAGGATAATAAGATAATTGAATATGCAAAATATGTTAATGCCCATAATTTTATCAGTAAATTGAAGAAAAAATATGAGAACATTATTTCTGAAGGAGGGTCAAATCTTTCTACCGGCCAAAGGCAGCTTATCGCCTTTGCTCGGGCACTGGCCAAAGAACCCAGAATACTCATTCTTGATGAGGCGACGAGTAGTATCGATAGTGAAACTGAATTTTTAATTCAAGATGCAATAAGAAAAATTATGAAAGAAAGAACCAGCATTGCTATTGCTCACAGATTATCTACCATTAAAGATGTTGACAAAATATATGCCATGCGCAAAGGAAAGATCGTCGAAAGCGGTTCTCATGCTCAACTTCTTGCAAAAAGGGGATATTATTTTGAATTATACAAGTTCCAGTACTTGCAAACATAACACGAGCTTATTTTAATATAAGCACAAATAATTTTTAAATTTATAATTTAAAGGAGAAAAATAAAATGATCGATTTAACTATTCATGAAGAACAACTTAAGAGAACCATAGAAAGAGCCAGAGAAAAAAATATTATCATCCCCACTTTTGAACAGATGAAAGATCCAGAACTTATTCCCGATAAAATCAAAGATAACTTGAAGGATATAGGATTGTGGGATATTAATTCTTATAATCTTTTTCGAATTACCTGGAAGAACGAACCGGTAAAAAAAGGTGGTCAGTTCGATGGAGTTAACTTTATAGAATTACCCCCTGAATTAACCGGGGTAAAAGCCAGAATATTCGCTTTAGTGGGTAAATGGTTTCCTACCGGAGCCCATAAAGTAGGAGCTACTTTTGGCTGTCTGGTCCCCAGATTAGTGACCGGCCAGTTTGACCCTACTTCCCAGAAAGCAGTCTGGCCTTCTACCGGCAATTTCTGCCGGGGAGGCGCCTATGATGCCGAACTGCTTTCCTGCGAATCCATTGCCATTCTGCCGGAAGGGATGAGTCAAGAGCGCTTTGACTGGTTATCCAAAGTAGCCGGAGAAGTCATTGCTACTCCGGGAACCGAGAGCAATGTAAAAGAGATTTTCGATAAGACCTGGGAATTAAAGAAGACCAGGGATAATGTAGTCATATTTAATCAGTTTGAAGAATTTGGTAATCACCTCTGGCATTATGATATTACCGGCCATGCCATGGAAGAGGTCTTATCCCAGATCATGAATTCAAAAGATCATTATGCAGGAGTGGTTCTGACTACCGGTTCCGCTGGTACCTTAGGCTGCGGGGATTACCTGAAAGAAAAATTTCCTACCAGTAAGATAGCTGCCGGTGAAGCCTTACAATGTCCCACCCTTCTTGCTAATGGTTTTGGTGCTCATCGTATTGAGGGGATAGGAGATAAACATGTCCCCTGGATTCATAATGCAAAAAATACCGATCTGGTGATTGCCGTAGACGATAATAACAGTATGGGGATCATCCGTCTATTCAATGAACCTGTTGGCCAGAAATATTTGAGTAAAAAAGGTGTTCCTGCAGAAATCATTGAAAAATTACCTCTCATGGGAATCTCCAGTGCAGCCAATATGATTATGGCTATCAAGTTTGCTAAATATTATGAACTTACTGAAAAAGATATCGTCTTAACCGTCTTTACCGATTCTATGGAGCTTTATGGTTCCCGATTAAAAGAGTTAGAAGAAGAGTTTGGGCCTTATAATGAAATGGATGCAGCCATCGATTTTCATCGTAACCTGCAGGCACTGACTACTGATTACCTGCAAGAATTAACCTATCAGGATAGAAAAAGAATCCATAACCTCAAATACTTTACCTGGATAGAACAACAGGGAAAAGACTTAGAGGAGTTAGATGCTCAATGGTATGATTATGAAAATTACTGGGGTAGTATTCACCAACAGACCAGTAAGATAGATAAATTAATTAGAGAGTTTAACCAGAAAACTGGTCTGCTGAAAAGGGGACAGCTTTCCTCAACTGCCTGATAGATTGCTACTACGAGCGGTATAAATACCAGTACCTGAAAATATGATATAATATGCCAAGCGTTTATTGATTGGAGATCTATGTTTTCTGAGATGCTAATTTAACAGTTTAAACAAGGAGAGTAATAAAATGCAAATGATATTTATTTCCGGGCTAATTG
>JADBKX010000048.1:0-2850 GCA_014894735.1 Candidatus Sediminicultor sextus
AATTCTTCCCCCCCATGTCTCCTTGGGAAATCCTTTCGACCTTCTGGCTTATGGTGGAGCTGAAAATTTTGCCCGAGTCAGTAAAATTATCTCCTCTGAATATGATACCATCATTGCCATCTTTGTTCCCACTGCCTCCATGGATTCCACAGAGATTGCAATCGCTTTAGGAAAAATAAAAGAAGAAATAAAAATACCTATATTTGCTAATTTTATGGCTGGTAGATTAGTCAAAGAGGCGATTGGAAAATTAAAAAAATATGGAATCCCCAATTATGAAACCGGAGAAAGATGTGCAAAAGTTATTCAAAAGATCTATAAAAATAGTCACTGCAACTAGATAACTAAACAAACAAGGAGCAAAAGATGCATCGAATTATCGAAAAAGCTAAAAAAGAAAAAAGGCCTTTATTGGAGACAGAGGCAAAAGAATTGTTAAAGGAATATGGAATTTCCGTTCCTGATTTTAAATTAATAAAGAACGAAGAAGAAATTAGCGGATTGGCCAAAGAAATAAATTTTCCTATTGCAATGAAAATTGTCTCTCCTGACATCATCCATAAAACAGATGCAGGAGGAGTAAAATTAAATATTAAAGATGAAAAGGAAGCCAAATTAGCTTATCAGGAAATTATTTCCAAAGCTAAAAAATATAATAAAGAAGCACAAATTTTCGGGGTGATTACTTATTCGATGATTCCTCAAACAACAGAGATTATCATAGGGATCATGCAAGATCCTCATTTTGGTCCGGTAATTATGTTTGGATTGGGAGGAATTTTTGTAGAGGTATTGAAAGATATTTCCTTCCGTATCCTTCCCATAGAAGAAAGGGATGCCGAGGAGATGATTAATGAGATTAAGGGTTTTAAAATATTAAAAGGGGTAAGAGGAGAAGGTCCCAAAGATATTAAGGCGATAAAAAATCTATTACTAAAAATTTCACAACTTGCCCTGGAGAATCCTGAAATCAGTGAAATAGACTTAAATCCTGTGTTTATATTCGAAAAAGGATTACAGGTTATAGATGCACGAATGGTTTTGTAACATGAGAAATAAAGTTAATAAACAAAATATTGTTTATTATTAAAAAGAGGGTGGTTTGGTGGAAAAGCAGCAGTTTGAATTTATCGGTAAAAGATTTGATATAAAAAATATAGGTAAGGTGACCGGGAAGGAAGTTTATTCTTGTGATGTAAATATTCCCGGCCAATTACAGGCGGTTGTTTTGAGGAGCCCCTATGCCCATGCTGAAATTAAGAAAGTTGATTATACAGAAGCAGAGAAGATGGGGGCTATATGTATTGGTCCTGATGATGTGCCGGATACTTTATATAATGAACGAATAGTGAGCATCCCCGATAAGACCTATCGCGATAGAACAGTTTTACCTAAAGACAAGGTTCGTCACGTAGGGGAAGCGGTGGCTGCCTGTGCTGCAGAAACTGAAGAGGAGGCCTTTGCGGCCTTAAAAAAGATAAAGATAGAGTGGGGTAAAAAATGGGAACCACTCATAAATCTTGAAGAAGCCATGGAGGCAAATGCACCACAGATATATGATCATGTTTACCTGGGAGAAGAAAGGGTAAATACCAAGAAAAATATAGCCTGCGAGCGAGATGTTGAGGTTGGTGATATTGAGGAAGGCTTTAAAGAAGCAGACGAAATTGTAGAGAGAACCTTTAATACCCAAAGGGTTTATCATATGCAGCTGGAAACCAAATCTACGGTGTGTATTCCGGAAGCTGACGGAGGGATTACCGTTTGGGCAACATCTCAAGGAATTCATAATGTACGTATCCTCTTAGGGAACATCTTTAATATCCCTCTTAATAAAGTAAATGTTAATAGAATTACTCTGGGAGGTTCTTTTGGTTCAAGTATTCAGATGAATTCAATTACTCCCATTTGTGTTGCCCTGGCCTTAAAAGCAAATAGACCGGTGAAATTGGTGACCACCAGAGAAGAAGATATTTATGACCATTCAAAATATCCCCTGAAGACTATCTTGAAAATTGGTGCTAAAAAAGACGGAAGATTAACGGCTGCCCACTGCCAGGTCTGGGTGGAGATCGGTGCCCATAATATTCAGGCTTATCCTTATTTAGGCTGTATAGCCGGATGGTTTGCTTCACTTTATAAATATAAAAATTTAAAGTATGAAGGAACTGCAATATATACCAATAAGGTGCCTGCTTGTGCCATGCAGGGATACGGCAACCCCCAGATAAATTTCGCGGTGGAGAGCTTAATGGATATTTTAGCTGAAAAATTGGATATGGACCCGGTTGAACTTCGTCTGAAAAATTTTGTGGGAAAAGGAGATGAATTCTGGGGTCAGGGTCCGACGGTAAGGTCTATTATCAGAAGCTGCGGAGTAGAAGAGATGTTAATCGAAGGGGCTAAACTTGCCGGATGGAAAGGGAGAATCCCTCCTTCTAAAAAAACAGGAGATATGAAAAAAGGTATAGGAGTTGCCAGAGGATTTCATACTTCTGGAACCGGTGGTCCCAATCCAGGGGAAGTTATAGATTATTCCGGTGCGACCATTAAAATTAATGAAGATGGTTCAGTGGATGTGGTAACTGCTCTGATGGACCATGGGGGAGGGACCTGGGATGCCGCAGCAAAAGTAGCGGCTGAAGTTTTAAAAGTGCCTTTTGAAAAAGTGGGTATTTATAACGGGGTAGATACCCGAACTACCGTTTTTGACGTAAATACTCACGCCACCCGAGGGATATACTGTGGTTGTGGAGCAGTAAAATTTGTAGCCGAAAAAGTGAAAGAAATACTTTTAAATTACGCTGCAACTCTCTTCAAGGATTTGCCGGAAAATCTGGAGTTAACTTG
>JADBKX010000048.1:2950-6554 GCA_014894735.1 Candidatus Sediminicultor sextus
ATTAATCCAGATTTATGGGAAGGGCAGATCATTGGTGCATTTAGCAGGGGACTGGGTTTTAGTCTTTTGGAAGAGACCGAATATGATTTAAACAGTGGTAAGTTGAGGTGTAACGGGATGATAACTGATTATAAGATACCCACTGCTCTCGATATGCCAAAAATAGATAATATTATCGTGAAATCTGCCCACACTTATGAACCAACCGGTCCGTTTGGAGCAAAAGGTATTGGAGAAGCAGCCTTGAGTTCGGTGGGTTCCGCGGTTGCAAATGCAATTTACAACGCTATAGGAATTAGGTTTTATGAACTTCCCATTACGCCGGAAAAAGTTCTTAAAGCCTTAAAAGAAAGAGAAGCAAAAATTGAAGAAAGGAGGGGATAGAAGTGCAGACCAATACCAAAATTTTAGCCCAGGAATTTGAATATTTAGCCCCCAAAACTTTAGATGAGACTTTAATTTTATTGGATAATTATAAAGATAAAAGCGCCAGAATATTAGCCGGAGGAACTGACCTGTTGGTTAAAATGAAGACTATCGATTTAAAAACTGATTATCTGATAAACATAAAAAATATCCCCGAACTTAATTTTATTGATACAGCTGATGGATTAAAGATAGGGGCAGCTGTTCCTTTATCCCATATTGAGAGAATAGGAAAAGTGAAGGAAAGATATGCTGCCTTATATGAAGGAATCAAATCGATGGCGGTAATTGCCGTAAGAAATATGGGGACAATAGCGGGGAATATTGGCAATGCTTCACCCGCTGCTGATACCGTTCCTTCTTTAATTGCCTATGGTGCAGAAGTAAAATTGGTTAGCAAAAGGGGAGAGCGTACAGTTTTGGTAGAGGATTTTGTCACCGGAGTGGGTAAAACAGTGATAGAAGCTGATGAACTGATCACCCAGGTAAATATACCGGAAATGAATAAAAATTCAGGAAGTGCCTTCTCTAAGAAGGGTAGAGTTAAGGCTGATATTGCCAAGATTAATCTGGCTGTTTGCCTTGAAAGAGAAGGCAATATCTGCAAAGATTGTAAGATAGTACTTGGTTCGGTTGCGGTAAAAGCAATTCGGGTAAAAGAGGCTGAAGGTCTTTTAAAAGGACAAACAGTAAGCACTTCCTTAATAGATAAAATAGCTAAGAGGGCATCGGAAGAGATTAAGCCAATTGATGATATCCGTTCATCTGTTGAATATAGAACTGAAATAGCTCGGGTCATGGTGGAGGATACGGTTAGGATCGCCTGGGAAAGAGCTGGAGGTGAATTGTAAAATGAAAAAAGTTGAGATAGAATTTGCCGTTAATGGCAAGAAAAGAAGTTTGTCTGTAAAACCAAACGACCTTTTAATTAATATTATAAGAAACGATTTGTTTCTAACCGGAAGTAAATACGGCTGTGGTATCGGGGAATGCGGTGCTTGCACCGTTTTATTAAATGGCGAACCGGTTTTATCTTGCCTTACCTTAGCGGCAGCTGTCGATGGCAAAGAAATTACCACCATCGAAGGGCTGGCAAAGGGAAATGAACTGCACCCCATGCAAATAGCCTTTTTAAAGAATGCGGCAGTACAGTGCGGATTTTGCACTCCGGGTATGATACTGACTGCCACGGCATTATTAAAAGAAAATCCTAATCCCTCAGAAGATGAGATTAGAGATTATATAAGAGGCAATATCTGTCGTTGTACCGGGTATATTCAAATAGTAAAAGCGATTAAATCTTGTGCAACTGAAGCACAATAGCGAATTTTATTTAATTTTAAATGACAATGTCTACGATGAATTGGGCTGCAGCATCACGGCGTTACCGTGATGGAGTATTTAGTTTACGGATTAATAGTAATCTATTTTGATATTAGACTATAAATTAAATAATTAACCACCCGAAATCTACGTCTGAAATATTTACTATTATAAAAAAGATAAAAAATAAGGAGATATTAATGGAGATATTACAGGTGGGATTAATCTTAGTAATTGGTGTTGTTTCCGGATTTATAAATACTTTAGGAGGAGGAGGTTCCTTGCTTACTTTGCCGATGCTTATCTTTTTAGGATTACCAGCAGCGGTAGCAAATGGAACTAACCGCATTGGCTTGATAATTCAGAATGTTGTAGCTGTGAGTAATTTTCGTAGAAAAGGATTTTTCTACCCAAAGTTAGGCATCACTTTAGCTGTCCCGGCAGTGTTTGGCTCTTTTTTAGGGGCAAGGCTTGCCATATCTATCCCTGAAGAATTATTTCAAAAGATTTTAGCAGTAATTATGATTATGATCTTGGTTTTAATTCTTACTCGCCCGGAGAAAAAATTTTTAAAAGGAATTGAGGGAGAAAATCTAAGCACTACACGCCTAATAGTGTCTCTATTTGTTTTTTTTAGTATCGGTTTCTATGGTGGATTTATTCAAGCCGGGGTAGGATTTATTATTATCTCAGCCCTGGCTTTAATTACGGGGATGTCATTAGTAAAAATTAACAGTTTGAAAGTATTTATCATTCTTATTTATGTTTCTTCTTCTTTTATAGTTTTTATAACTCATGGTAAAGTAGATTGGATTTTAGGGTTAACCTTGGCTATCGGGAATGCCCTGGGGGCATATTTGGGGAGTAATTTTGCGGTGAGTAAGGGAGATAAATGGATTAGAATATTTATTGTTATAGCCATTTTATCTATGTCTGCTAAATTACTGGGACTTTTTAATTTTTTGGGGTTATAAAAGTAATTTTTTAAAAGATTAGCAGATAAAAGTTTTTTCTGAATATACGGCCGAAATATTAACTTGAAAAGAACCTATTATAAGCAAAGATTCCCATTTCGGAGGATTTGAGATTTAACCAGGTAACTAACTTACTAGATAATCAAAACAATGAGGAGGAGAGGAATAATGAATCATTTTAAATATGTTTCTCCTGAAACCAAAGAAGAAGCGCTAAAAATATTAAAAAAAGAGGGAGCGAACGCTTGCATAGTGGCTGGCAGCACCAATGTACTGCCTGATATAAAAATTAAAAAGTTAAGTCCAAAAATTTTGGTAGACATTACTGCCATTGAGGAATTAAGAGGTATAGATAAGAAAAAAGACAAAATCTGTATAAAACCCTTAACCACTATTGCTGAATTAGCTAATTCAGAACTCATACTAAAAGAAAGTAAGGTATTAATTCAAGCTGCCGAACAGTTTGCTGACCCTCTGGTAAGGAATAATGCCACAATCGGGGGAAATTTAGCTACTGCTTCACCGGCAGCAGATATAGCCGTACCCTTGCTTACCCTCGGTGCGATTATTAAAATAGAGAGTATCAGGCAGAAGAGAGAAGTTAAACTAAAAGAGTTTTTCCTTGGGCCGGGCAAGACAGTTTTGCAGGATGATGAGATGATCGTGGGAATTGAATTTGAGCAAAGCGATATAAATAAAAATGGGTATTTCGTTAAACTGGGGCAAAGAAAGGCTATGGCAATTGCCATAGCCAGTTTAGCCTTGAACTTAGAAATTAAACAAAACAAGATTATTCAGATTCGCATTGCTATGGGCTCTGTAGCTCCTATGCCGATTAGATTAACTGGGGTAGAAGAATTTTTGAGAAATAAAGAAATAAA
>JADBKX010000104.1 GCA_014894735.1 Candidatus Sediminicultor sextus
GTTTCTCCTTTTTTTAATTTTAATTTAATAATTTATTTTTTATATTTTTATTTGTTTTTTACAAGATTCCCTTATGATTAGTTTAGGTTTTAACACTATTTTTCTTTGATTAAATTCTCCCTCCTCAATTATTCTTAATAACATCTTCACTGCTAGTGCTCCCATCTCCAACATCGGCTGACGAATAGTAGTTAACGCAGGATAGACAAAAGATGCTAATTCAATGTCATTAAAACCTACTACTGAAAAATCTTCCGGGATATGAAGATTCTTTTTTTGAATAGCCTGCATAGCTCCTAAAGCAAGCAGATCATTAGCAGCAAATATAGCACTAGGTGATTCAGTTAATTTTAAAAATCTCTTCATAACTTGATAGCCACCTTTGATTTTAAAATCACCTTCTCCTACCAATTCATCCTTATATTCAATTTCATATTTTTTTAATGCTAATTTATAGCCTTCTAATCTATTAAGCGCTGACCTGGTCTTAAGAGGACCAGTGATATGGGCAATTCGACGATGACCCAGCTTAATCAAATATTCGGTAGCCATCATTCCACCTTCTACATCATCAACGATGATACAATTCTTATCCAACCCTTCGATATTCCGGGAAACTAATATATAGGGAAATTTTTTCCTCTCTAATTCTAAGATACTCTTGTCTTTAATATGAGCCGTCCCCAAAATTAAACCATCTACTCTCTTTCCCCTTAATATTTGCAGATAGGTCCTTTCTTTTTTTAGCTTATCATCGGTATTGCATAATATGACATTAAAATTATTTTTGTTTGCTGTGTCCTCCACTCCTCGGGCTATCTCCGCGAAAAAGGGATTGGTAATATCAGGAACCAATATTCCCAAGGTATATGTTCTTTTCGTCTTTAGTCCCCGGGCAATTGCATTGGGAGTATATCCCAATTTGTTAATTATTAGAATAACTTTCTCTTTAGTTTTTTCACTAATCCGAGAATCATTATTTATTACCCGGGATACCGTAGAAGGATGAACTCCCGCTAATTCTGCCACATCCTTAATAGTAGGATTCATAATTTATCCTTACTTCCCTTTCTCCTCTCTAATTTTTACTTGCTTATTTTTACAAAACTACCCTTAATTAGAGATTCTTTAGCAGCATACCCCATCTGGACAGAGATTTTACCATCGAATCCGCCTACCGGCGGTTCTGTATCATCCTGAATACATTTAATAAATTCTTTCATTTCAGCTAAGTATGCTTCCTGATATCGCTCTGTAAAGAAATAAAGAGGTTTATCAGTCTTGGTATCTTCTGCGCCACTAACCATTACTTCTGTTGGTGTTGGGTTCCCTACCATTACGCAGCCTTCTGAACCAAATATTTCTATACGCTGGTCATAGCCGTAAACTGCCTTTCGACTGTTATCGATAGTTCCCCAGGCACCATTTTCATACTTCAGAGTGACTATTGCTGTATCAATATCCCCTGCCTCTCCAATAGCCGGGTCAACTAAGCAGCTGCCCACCGCCATTAACTCCACTACTTCTTGATCTAAAAGATAGCGAGCCATATCAAAATCGTGAATCATCATATCTAAAAAGATTCCCCCCGATACTTTAACATAACTGATTGGTGGTGGTTCAGGATCCCTGCTGGTTATTCTTACTAAATGAGGGGTTCCAATTGTTCCTTTCGCCACCAGCTCTTTGGCTTTTTTAAAACTGGGGTCAAATCGGCGATTAAATCCCACCTGCAATTTTACTCCTGCATTTTTGACTGCCGTTATAGCCTGGTCAATTTTATCTATATCTAAAGCGATAGGTTTTTCGCAGAAAATATGCTTCCCCGCCTGGGCTGCTTCGGAAATTATTTGAGCATGGGTATCAGTAGATGAACAAATTACCACTGCATCAATATCCTTATTTTCCAATAAAACCCGATAATCTTTTTCAGCGATAGATATTTCTAATTGAGAGGCTGTTTCCCTGGCACTCTTTTCAAATATATCGGCAACTGCTAACACTTTTGACCCGGGAATCTGATATTTTAAATTGCGGGCATGTAATCTTCCTATTCTGCCAACACCAATGATACCTATATTAACTTTTTCCATAACA
>JADBKX010000080.1 GCA_014894735.1 Candidatus Sediminicultor sextus
CAGTTTAACCGAACTCATCGCTAATCAGGGGTTTCCTATTGCTTTGTCGATACTCCTGATCTTTCGTATCGATAGGTTTATGCAGGAAATCGTGACAGCACAAAAAGAAGGTTATCGTCAGATACTGGAAAATACTAAAGAGATACATCATACGATTACCAGCTTAAGCCAGCAGAATCGAGAATATTGCTCTCTTCATTTTTCTGAGGTGCAGAAGGAATTGGCAGGGGTAAAGGTTGAGTTGGGAAAAATTGAGTAGAAAATTAATTGGAGAAAAAAATAGAGGCAGACTAGTTTTAAAATTAGCCTGCCTCTATTTTCGGGAATCTACTTTTTACCTTTCGGACAAACAGATACACATATTCCACATATAGTTATTCCCTTTTTGATTCTTTTTGCTGATATTTTTCGGCAATAATCTCTGCATTTAAAAGGATCATAAAATACATCCCTATCCATTGAAGTTGTCCATAATTGTCCGGTGGCAGCTTTAGCAGGACAATGATTAACACAAATATTACAACTTCCACATTGACTTTCATCTATGGGAACCCCGATGTGAGAAATGCTTTCGGTGGTTAATATGCTGGCAAGTCTAACTCTCGGACCGAATCTTGAGGTTATCAGTAAATCTGTTTTCCCAATCCATCCTATCCCTGATCTGGTTGCTGCCATTTTATGAGAAAAAGGATACCGTAATGTTTTTTTGTAGGTATCATCAATCTCACTATCTTCTACAGTTGCTTTGATTGGATATGCTTCGATATGATAGGTTTTCAATAAGTTGGATATTAGCTCGGTTTTTATGTTTAACTCATTATTGATGCTACAATAAAGAGCATAATATAAATCAGTAGGGCCATTTGAAATTTGATCAATAATTTGGTCATCTAACTTTCTTGCTAATGATATGCCGTATTTATATTTTGAGTATTCCGGATTTAATAATCCCGAGAGTGAAGCATACCCAATTTCATAATATTCCTGTGGGCATATTTGTTTGATTTCATTGATTATTTTATTCATTGAATTCCTTTTCCTTAGCTTAGAATGTGATACTTTTTTATAAATACGACGTTAGTCTTAAAAATCCTGCTTTTTTTGAAAAGTTTTTCGTTGGGAAATAAAGGATGGTTTTGAAGAGATTGGTAAGTATTAGGAGAGGAGTTAAAATTCATGGCCTACTTTTCGGGCTCGTACTGTTTTATCCATGTCAATACCCATATTTATTCCGATTTCTACCAGAAGATTCCAGCCTGCAGCAATTTCAAGGTAGTTGGTAAAATCACCGTATTCCGGAATGATAATAGTGGGGAATATAGTTTTTCTGGTAGAAATTGCCACTACTTTTAATCCTATTCCTTTAATAAGTACCTTTTTATATTTTTCCTCTTCGTCTTTAAATGGATCGACAATGACAACCACTTCATCTTTATTCATCACTTCTTCTATGCCGTGAAAAAGATAGGTGCCTTCTAAAAAATCAGATTTCTTGCGGGCTATTTCGTTTGCCTTAAGGGTTAATTCCTCTGCCACGCCATTATTTCTACCCGCAAAGTAAATAATTTTCGCGTTAATTAAAGCTTCTGTTATTTCATCCGGAATAGGCATCTGTAAAACTTGAATGATCAAATTCCCCAGTTTATTAAAATCGGGCAGGTCCGTATTATTCAATTTCCTAAATAATAAATCGTAAAAAAGTGCCTGTTCTACCACTGATTTTGTGGCAGGAACTGCCCTCTCTTTGCCACAGGTTAGCAGGTAGGATACATGAGCTTCATTCATGATAGGAGTCCCAGCATTGGCTACGATACTGATAATATTACCATGATTTTGTCTTTTTAATTTCTGAATTAATTCTAAATCTTCTTTTGTTTTTCCTGAATTAGAGGCTACAAATACTGTACTATCCAGAAGATTATATTCAAGTGCCTGGGTGGCACAATCGGTATAAAAATCTTCTTTATAACCTTTCTTTTGGGCCTCATACATAGTCTTTTTTGCCGGGAAAATACGGGATGACCCTTCACCGGTAAAAAATATTCTTTCTTTTTTTACTTCTTTCTCATAAGACAATATTTTTTTTAGATCAAGGTGCTTGACGATTTCACCCGTCTCCAGCATTTCCCTGATTAAAAAAAACTGATTATATTTATTATCCTGTAAATTCATCTCTGGTCTCCTGTTACTAAGTAACGATCATTGATATTTTATAAAATTTAACTCACTGTAGGAGGGGAGTTTACCAACAAGCGGTTTGATGTATTGGATATATTCATCAGTTACAAAATTACCTTCAGCATTTATGTATTTATCATCCATCGGTTTTATCTTTACCGCCACCTGGTCAAGAGAAACAGTGCTTAATTCAATTTTGTAAGGAGAGGAACTAACCCGATGGATGGAAACCATCATCCCCGAAGCACCTTCTTCGGCTAATTTTATGGCTTTCACTCCACAAGCATAGGCTTCTTCCAGGTCAACCTTACTCGCCCGGTCTATGGCACACATCGAGAGAGACTCGGTGATTTGGAATTCCCCCCGGTAATTAGTTTCCTGATGAATCAGCTGATGTAAATTAAGTGCTGCACTCCCTCCACCCATTGCACCAAATTCAACATCGAAAAAATCATCCTGTGCCCGAAGGCTGGCTACCAAACTTTTATCTTCCCAGAGGATGCCTTCGCCACAGACAATGGAAACCCAGCCATATTTTTTGATACATTCCTTTACGTCTGATATGAATCTTTTTCTGGATAAAGGCCTTTCCGGTATATAAATAAGATGGGGAGCATCGGATTCATTTTTTTTAGCCAGTGCTGCTGATGCTGCCAGCCATCCGGTATCTCTGCCGACCGTTTGTAAAATAACATATTTATCAACTTGCTGCATATCTCGGGCAAGTCTGCCTGCTTGTTGAACTGAAAGGCATACATATCTCGCTGCAGAGGCAAAGCCCGGAGCATGGTCAGTCCCGCAAAGGTCATTGTCTACGGTCTTGGGAATTCCAATTCCGCTTAGTTGATAATTATTTTTTTTACAGTATTGCTCTATCTGTCGAATGGTTGCCATTGAACCATTGCCGCCAATAAGAAAAAAATAACCGATGTTGTATTTCTTAAGCTGCCTCAAGATAAGGGGAAATTCTTCCTGTTTTAAGATATATCTGCATGAGCCTAAGGCGGATGAAGGCGTTTGCCGCAAGCCTTGAATTACTCGATGGTCTTCTTTTCCCAAATCAACGATCTCGTCTTTCATCAATCCTATAACCCCATCCCTCATGCCAAGAATGTTTTTGATTTTTTTTGATTTAAGACCTTCTTGAATAAGACCACAAAGACTTGAATTGATCACCGAGGTAGGCCCGCCAAATTGCCCTATAATCGCATTTTCATTCATAAGTAGCTCCGATAGATTAAAATAAATTTATATTTAACTCATCATAAAGGTGTTTACTACTTAACATCCATAAGCCCTTTTCTTTTTAAAGGCTCAAGCACCATGACTGCTGCGCCAATCAAAACGCCGTCTTCTCCTAATTTAGAAAATTCCATCTTAGGAACAAAAGGGATTATTTTTCTGATATTCATCTTCATTTCTTCTAAAAATCTTGGCGGCAAAATGGAAATCCCCCCACCGATGATTACTAATTCCGGATCAAGGACACAGGATATATTCGCAATACCATAAGCAAGAAACTTTAATGCTTTTTTTACGATTCCCAAAGCAACATTATCGCCCTCGGCAGCTGCTTTATAGACATCCATAACTCTGATGTTCTTGCCCATCTTTTCTCTGGCTTTCTCTACAATAACTTTATAGCTGGCTAATTTTTCCAAACAACCATGATCTCTGGTGCTTTTAGGAGCATATTCAGGATCAATCAATAAATATCCTACCTCACCGGCAGCGTTATTCGCGCCTTCATAAAGCTTTCTATTAATTATAATGCCGGCACCTATTCCAGTTCTTTCTCCCACAAATACAAAATTCTTAATTTTTTGAGCTATTCCTTTAGTTTTTTCACCTAAAGCCATAAGATTGACATCGTTCTCGATAGTAATTGATATTCCAATTTCTATTAAGTCTAAATCCTCCAAGGATATTTCCCAGTTTAAACAAGGAGCAGCAATTATTTTTTTTGATTTAAAATCTACAATTCCCGGTACGCCAATACATATCCCTAATATCTTTCCCCTGGGAATATTCATCTCTCTTATAAAATCTGTCAATATAACGCTTAAAGCATTTTTAAATTTCTTATCATTTAAGGACTCTATCTTTGGCCCATACTTCTCTTTAATAATGTGGTAAGATAAATCCATCAAAGCCACTCTTATTCCATTTTCTCCTCCTAAGTCCACTGCAATCATATAAGCGGCTTTTGAATTTATTTTTAGCATAATTGGTTTTTTCCCACCCGAAGAAGCTCCCTTTCCGATTTCCTGAACTATATCTCTTTCAATTAAATCCTTAACAATAGCAGAGATAGTGGGAGGGGTTAATCCTACTATCTTACCAACATCTGCTCTTGAAATAGAATCATTTTTCTCAATAGTTCTTAAAACTAATCCTGCATTTATACTTCTTACTTCCATTAAATAATTATTTTCCTTTCTAAAAATTTTACATTATTTTTTATTTTCATAATGTTTTTTCATCTCTTTATTAAATGGTAGTGCAAGTATTTCATCTATAACTGCTTCTACCTGCTCAAAAGATTTGGTCCTGGGATCTCTGATCAGTATTTCTTGAAGTATCCTTTTATCACCAGATACGAATGCTTCCAAGGCCCACTCCATCCTTAACCTCCTTGGGGCAAGATACATATCTATTATCCGCTTTGGTAGGAGGGGGTTTATCTCCTCCGGATGAATGCCTTCCTTGTCTACCATTACCGGTACTTCTACTACTACATCCTCGGGAATGCTCGGGATTATTGGCCCTTTATTGGGAATATTTAGTACAAATCTTCCTTGATTCCCATTGATCAAGGCATCGATAAATGGAATATGTTGTTCTCTGCTCATAACCTCAGGGGGAAATTCTTGCAAAAGATTAATAGATTTATCTAAGGCAAGCTTAAAACTTTTATCTGTTGATGCCTTCAAATAATTCTGATACCAGGCCCAGCCTAAGTCAGAATCTGCTCCTCCCCAGGGTTCTCCATACCATTTTTTCTTGGCTTCCAGATGGTAATGATATTTCCAGCTCCCATTCCTGATGCTATCTCCTATGGGCATTCTTCCATAAAATTTGTACATATCTATCGCCACAGGACTCATTTGGTCATCAAAAGGATCTTTGGGTTTCCATTTCATCGCTTCCTCTTCTATCCATTGATCTAGAAGCGGATATGCATCCTTGTCTTTATAAAGAAAACGGGAAAGCCATATATTGTGGTTAAATCCTGCAACTTGCCAGTTCACTTCTCTTATATCCAATCCCAAACTTCTTGCCACGATTTCAACATCATAATGTCCATGACAAAAACCTATAACCTTAATGTCAGAATATCTGGATATCAAGGTCGTACCTTCAAATACAGGATTAGCCGTCTGAAGAAGCCAAGCATTCGGGCATATCTCTTCCATATTGTGAGCTACCTCTAAAAAATATTCGAGTTGATTGTAATTACTTAAGGTATGGTAATCAGAAACCATATTGAATTCTTGGCTATCTATGCCTCTTGCATACCCATGCATTTCTCCTGCTTTTCTACTGGCATCCAGTTGCCCATGACCACCTATAAGAGCAGTGTTGATTACAAAATCTGCGCCCTCGATTGAGCGTTTCATATCGGTTGTTTTTTCGAACTTTAAATTAGCTCCCAATACAGCACCATACCTCGCTGCTAAAAGGTGTACTGAATTTAGACGCTTTTCATCGATGTCCATAAGTGAAACAGAGCTTCCAGATAAACCTTTTGTTTTGCAAAGATCTCCTACTAATTTTAAAGAAAAAATAGCACTTCCTGCTCCTATAATACTTAGTTTTATACCTGACATTTAAATTCCTCCACATAACTAATTTATCTAGATGTATTTCTAAGGTGAATTAAAACTTACTTAATTAATTTTACTAACTTATATTATAACATTTTTTTATAAATGTCAACTTAACAAATGAGTAAAGATTATGAGAAAACAGTAAGTAGGAAAGCCTTGTAAATAAAGGCTTTTAATAGGGACAAATAGGAACAGAGAACCTGTTCCTATTTGTCCCTATTATTTAAATAACACTTCAAAAATAATTGTCTTTATCTCTTTCGGTCTAAGTATTATTTTAACTTCATCAACATCAATATATGGTAATTCTGTCTCATAGCTTTCATCCAACCTACCCAGATATACTTTATGAATATTAAATCCGAACTTAATTTTTCCAATGATATCTCTATCAGTAGGATTATAAACTCGAATTACCAATTTATCTTCAAATTCATGCTTTTTAAGGGCACTAATCTCTAAATAGTCACCTTCTAATTGAATAAAACTATATTTATCTGAAAGATTTCCTGGTTGATTCTTTAATTGTTTAGTTA
>JADBKX010000164.1 GCA_014894735.1 Candidatus Sediminicultor sextus
TTAAAAAAATACTGAAATTTTTCTCCATTCTTAACTCTTGTAATCCCCAGTTCAGTATCACTTACGTAAACAAGATTTATTGCTTTTGCTGTTTTCTTCGGATCACTGCCAATGCTTTTTATTTTTTTTCTTGAAATTTTTACTTCCTCTTCTGTAGTTGTATCCATTATAATTTTCTGATTAACCATTTACGATTTCTCCGCCATTGGGATGTAAAACCTGCCCTGTAATATAGCTTGAATCATCGCATGCAAGAAATAAAAATGAGGTAGCAACTTCTAGAGGCTCACCAGCACGCTTCATAGGCGTATCACTGCCGTTCTTATCTTTACCCTCTATAATTTCCATAATGGGTATGAGTTTATTAATACATTTTGAAACTTCTTCCTGCAGTTTTAATTTCTTCAGGAATTGGATAGTTCCAGCATTAACCCATTTTTGGTATTCCTCTAGTAATGTAGTTACTTTCATTTGCGCCATAATTGGTCCCTCTGTTTTTGTAAACTCAATACACAATAATTACGGTTAGAATCTTCTATTCATCGCAGCTTTTCTATCGGTTCAATCACAATTGATTGTCTTTCTGACTTTCTCCAAATTCTTCCTGCATGCGGCACAAAGATCATTTCCTGCCTCATCAACCTCTGGCAAACAAGTGCAGGTTCGCATTACACACTTCGGATTCCTACAATGACCCAGTCCATAGAGATGACCAACTTCATGGTAGCTTCTCCGACCTCCTTGGGATTCAGCCCATGTCCATGTGCGTATTCGTTCCGCAAGTCTGCCATGCTCTTGCACAGAGAGAATGTTCCTGGTGAGAAGGCCTTATTCTTTTGCAAGATGCTTCTGACTTGCCACATTTTGTATTCCCGCGTAGCACCGTACGGCTCGGCCTTGTCCCGCTGAAACCTCTCAAACGAAATGCCGCACATTGCGACGCAAGCGTAGAAGTGCCCGTTGATAAACACATCCCTAGCCTCCCTTATGAGTCCGCAATAAGGACCGTCCTCTATGAGCAGAGGAGGCAGTTGAGAAAGCCTTTCCCACGTATCGTGAGCGAGGAGGTTCTCACCCAGTGCGCCAGACGGCAGTTCTGCGACCTGCTCCTGTGAACCCTTCGACAGTTCTTCTTTCAGGTGACGCTTGGCTGCATTGGGTCTGAAATCGGCATAGGCGGCTTGTGTTTGGCCGCTGACACTAACAAACGCCTCGCCGCATTCCTGTATCCACCCATAATGGCCCTCAGGCAGGTTTGCCTGGGTAATACCAAGAACCTGGGTTAAATCTGCCCCATTATACGTGCATATCGTGTAGGGCTCAGCGCCAGGAACCTGACAAACTATGCTGTATCGTGTAAGAATAACCATGCTAGCTCCTGATACCTAAAGGAAGTGTCTGAAGCAGTCACTATCCACTATTTTACACCTTTATTGCCGCCAACTGAAGCCGCCTTAAGCCTCTGCCCCAACCGTTACAATACTGTATCCAGCCCGCTCTATAATGCCCTTCCGCCAGGCAGGCGCGAAACGGGTGCCGATAAATATAATGGGGGGAATTGCTAACTGAAGAAAAACGTTTAAAATAGTGTGGTTAATACGAGACCCGCAATGATGAATATGGCAGCGTACCACGAATAATAATACCGCCGTGTCCTTCTGATAGTAAGGTCAAACCTGAAGGCAGGGATTATCTGAACCAACCATGCGGGCCAATGTAATAGTACAAATAGAAATGTTATTAAACATATTCTTAATGCTATGAAGGGTGCCCTAATCCAATTAGTTAAGAAATAATAGCTCCACCTTTTCATTGTCTTTGGTAGGTCTGACAACATACGGTTTATTATACCCTTAGCGCCAAGTCGTCGGTCGTGAAATTTTATTTCCAAGGCGTATTGGTTTGTTGCTGACCACATATAATTAATTGCGACGAGAATATACCAAATAATTAGCCATTTAATTCCAATATTGAATATCCCCAGTAGTGCCAACATCAGAAACAACCAGCATCCGATAAACAATGCGAAAATAGTTGGCGTTAGAACAAAGTAAATGAGCGCGATGTGCCAACTAGTATACAGATTCTGATTAGCCCGAACCGTAAACCACAGAATCGCAGCATCGTTGGGAAAAAATGATTGCAAGAAGGCAGGGATGGCTTTTAGGAATATTGTAAATACTGTACTCTTAAAAAGTTGTTCAGCAATAATATAGACACCTGCGATTGCACCAGAGATACCAAGCACCAGCCCTAGGATTTCTAAGGGGGTTTTGATTGCCATGAAGATAAAGGATATGCCTTGGTTTAATAGGCCGGGGGCGAGGACGTAGGGTCGTCTAATCTAAGTGTGGGAATTGTGTTTATAAAATTACTTTTTAATGATGTAGGCGCCTCTTGATTTGAACTCGAGAATTCCTCCGTCTCTTAGCATCTGCAATTGTTGTCGAATTTTCGGCTTTATATTATAGTTCTTTGGGTGGAGTTTCGATAGGTAATCTTCCCAATTATACATTTCATCTAGAGTAAATTCTTTCTTGTTTAATTGTTGTATACAATAGAGAATGTCGGATAACCATGCTCTCTTTCCTGCATGCTCTTTATCCATGAATGAAAGTCTTTTCCAATTTCTTTGTACTTCTTTTTCAGGGAAATGCATTTCATTTTCGATAACTTTAATCTTTCCCAATTCAGGAATTTTGGATAATAATACATTACAACCTATCCAACCCGAACGTCTAGCATTAGTAGATAGGGGTTTTCTTTTCTCAATAATTGAAGGAGTAAAAAAGAATTTAGGAATAAAAAATAGGTTTTGAACTTTCCAGTTCTCAAATGAGTATTCCATAAATGAAAAATTTGGAGTTGCGTTTTGCTGAATAGAATTAATCATTGGATAAAATGCTCCGTCAACGACTTTTGAGTAGAACGGCTTGGATTGGGCTTTGAGTTGGAACTCATTATTGCAATAATCACAAACAAAGTCCGTTACTTTGGTGTTATTGGGATTTTTTATTAACTCTTCGTGTAAACAGTTAGGGCAGTACATTTCTTTTTCAAACCAATTTTCTGAGAGAATTCGTGCTATCTGAGATTTGCTATGATATTTTTCAAGAACGTTTTTATTGTAAATTATTGTCTTCATTCTGTTCTAAGTCCCAGGTTGTTTCATGATGATCATCTTTAAATAAATATTTGAACTTAACTATGAATATGAAAGTAGTTCAATCTTCTTTGGAGAGAAGTTTTGTTGTTACGCATAAAGGAAAGGAATACTTTGTAAACTATCTCAATTCATCAGACCAAATACCTAATCTTGTGAACAGATTCCATTGGGAAGTTTTTGATGAGAATCATGAGGAGCTTAACATTTTTGAATTTGAAAATATGACAAACGAGGAAAAAGAACAAATTCAAAAGAACAGGGAATTGAGAGATCAACTCGTTGGCTTCTGCATTAAACATTTTAATGATTATAACCCAAACTTCAAAGAAGATTTTTAGAATTAATCATTAATCTATAATCAGAGTCTATACGGGGAAGTACAAAAAATAATAATTTAAAGAATATTAACTAGCAGCCAATATTTCTTGTTTATATCCTTGCAGTTCTGCAACTCTAGATAACAGTTCCTGTCTTTGTATTTGAATTTCCCTGAGTTTGATTACAATATATCCCTTCCACTTTTTTTCGCCTTTATATGTTTCAACAAAAATTATGGGAATATGATTTTTACTATACATTTTCTTTTTTTTCTCGTAATATTCTTTTTTCTCGCTGCCACAGACTTCTACATATATGCCGAAATCTGGTAAAAATAGATCAGGGTGAACAATTCTTTCTTTGCCATAACTATCAATTATTAAGACATGCGGCTGTGGTCTCCAAAAAATATTTAATTCGTGCAAGTATGTGGCAACTTTTCTTTCAGAGTTAGAATCAAATACATATGTCCTTTTTCCACCTACATTCATTGAATCCTCTCCTTTTGCCATGGAACGTGTTACTCTTTGTCACTAGTCATATATTAAATTACCGTGTCAAAATGTCAAAATTAAACCAGATTTTTAGAACATTTTTCCTGTCACAACAGGAGTACTTAGAATGGTACTTAAAAATTCGGCGTAATATCCTTATCATCAACAATACAAAACTTCCAATCATCACAAATCCCATCGGGGTTATCTGTTTCTTCGCTGCCACAGATTTTACAGAGCATATAACAACAAAGATAACGGATGCTTATCTGCATTACCAGATGCACAAAATCTTTTTATCTAAATTTACAATTGACTTTTTGGATGCACTATGAAAATAATGTTTAACTTCCAGTTAATAAAAGAGCATATAGACGATTTTGATGAGGTCGCAACCAATAGGACTCAAATCTTTGTAAATAATTTACAACCACGATTTCCAAAATAAAAAAAGAAAAAAACAGCTCAACAGATATAAAACCAAATTTTTTACTAGTAAACGTGTGTTCAAATCTCTTCCCCTGCATAATTTTTTACCCTGATTTCATTTCAACAATTACATTAAAAAATCAAAAAAACTGTTATTTATTATTAAGATCATAGTAACGATTCGTACAGCACCCATCCACGAGATTAAACTCAACCATTTTCTTCGTCTGTTCCTTTTTAATATCAACGATGCTTACGGTGATAATCTTATCTTCAATATCAATCACGTTAAATGTGTACCCGTAATGAGCCCTAGTTCTATTACAAGAAAACGTCCCCGCATTTACCAATAAGGTTTTATGGATTTTCACTGCCCAAGGGACATGCCGATGGCCCATTAAAACCAGTGGTACTTCCTTCCGCAGAATGAGATCTAATGTTTCCCCTGCATCCTCAATAATATTTGTCTCTCTTCCAGAGCCAGGAACGGGAATAAGATGATGATGAAAACCGACAATCGTCAATTTATGTGGCACTATACAGTCGACTATTTTCTGATATCGCCCGCGTCCAAGTCGCCCGTCATCCTTATCAGGTTCACTTGAAGCAAGACCAATCAATGTCACATTCTTTAAAGAATGAATGAAATCCGTGTCTCCAAAATATTCAGGAAACAATTTAAAACCAAGATTGCGTTCATCATGATTTCCAGGAACAACAAACATTTCACTAGAAATCTCCTTGGTTTTTTTCTGAGCCAACTCATACTCTGACAGCAACCCATCTGTTGTCAAATCACCGGAAACAAACACAAAATCAGCGTCCAGAGAGTTAACAATTTTTACTGCTTTTTCATACACCTTTTCATTGTAATCTGTTCCGTGTGTACAATGAATATCGGAGATATGCACAATTCGCATAGTCACGGAAACACATTGGATTATTATAAGGTTTTATACCATCTAATTTTTACACTATCTATATATTTCTATAGTTTACCCTCTATTTTCTACTTAATCGTTTATAAAGGTTGTTTGACAATTCTTACCAAAAAAGAGAGGTTTTTACCCTGATTTCATTTCAATATATCTTAAAGATTCGGTGTAATATCCTTATCATCAATAACACAAAACTTACAATTATCACATATCCCATCTGGGTTATCAAAAAAACAACTTTATCCTAATAATTGATCGAAGAGTATATTATAAATTGTAAAAATCCAATTACTACTGTTAATATGCCAAGTATGAACCCAATTTTACCATAGGCATCTTTAGGCTTTTTTATCCAATAGGAAAAACCTCCAAAAATCATTGCTAGAGCTCCTATCAATAAGTTCAGGGCACAATAAAGTGACATTAAAGAATAAGGAATAAATCCACGAGGTATAAAGAGAAGGCAGAAAGCTATTACACCAAAAACTAGGGATGCTATTCCAAAACTAGTATGAGTTCGTTCTGTCTTAATCCCACTTTCAATAAATTTTTTACCGCAATATGGACATAAATTTGCATCAAAAGGTATTGGTCTGCCACAATTTGGACACTTTCTATCTTCGTTCATTTTCCCATCCTATACGAACAATATACTAAACTTTTCTTTCTTTAAAAACCTTTAGAAGTTTGGTGTAATATCCTTATCATCTATAATACAAAACTTGCAATCATCACATATTCCGTCAGGGTTATCGGTTTATTTGCCGCCGCAGATTTTACAGAGCATATGACAACAAAGATAACGGATGTTAATCTGCAAGATAAAAAAAGAAAAAAAGAGAGGAAAAGTTTTCAAAGATTCTCGACGATATTTCCAGCGATATTACAGCAGAATTTTTGGAAGTAGCCACTTTGTTACCCGCCCTTTCGGTTAGTTACGCGTCCGTTTTGTGGTTACGCGTCCTTAAGAGTATCCTGTGAATTCGGTTCTTGGTTTTAACTGTTTTGGTTGTATAGAATTGATTCTCTAATCATCTATTTTGAAATTAATTACCTACAAATTAAAATCTAATTTCCTTCTTTAAAACATACCCTTAGAACATCATGTTTTTTTGTGAATCAATAATAAAAAAGATAAAAAAGAGATGGCATGATAATTCTTGAGTGAGTCTCGTGTTGCATACCACAAGGTGATGCA
>JADBKX010000111.1 GCA_014894735.1 Candidatus Sediminicultor sextus
GTATATTTTCCTTTTTCAGCCCAAATAGGAATAATTAAGTATTTTCCTTTTTCAATCCGCTCAATTGCACCACTTTGCTGTAATCTATATAATACTTTTTGTAAGCTTTTTGTAGATAGATTGCTTATTTTTAAGGCATCGACAAAAGTAAAAGTATTTCCTTTTTTTGCCAAAGGATTTAATAAATCAATTCTTCTCATTTTTTTACATAATACTCCCTTCATTTGTCCACTTTAATGTATCACATTGAGACTTATTATGCAATAAAAAATGTTTGCTTTCTATAAATTCAATTATTGAATTTAAGGTCTTTTGGTTCTTTGAATCCTCCGTAAGGTTGAGGGGGAATTGGTAGATAACTAATTATTCCCTTTTGTTAAAACAGAGAGAGATGATAGTTTAACGAGAAGTTTTTGGTAATATATATAAATGTTCCGGCGATAATTTTACTCCAATTTTTTCTCCTTCTCGATGGATCTTCTTTCGCCTTGGGTTATAATCCACTACAGAGATTATTATCCCTTCTTCCACATCAATATAATATTCTACGATAGGACCTAAGTAGGTAGCCCGGTCTATCATGCCAGAAAAATGAGCTTCCGCTTCCGGGCAAATTTTAATGGTTTCCGGCCGAGCAATCACCAGCACTTCAGTCCCGGGTTCCATCTTTGCTTCTTTGTAGATTATCTCAAACTCTGTGTTAAAAATATTAACCGTGACTGTTGAATCGGATACCTTCTCCACTTTACTTTCTATAGGTTGTATGACAAATAAAAGTCTACCACTTTTTTATCACTTGCTTTATTTATTTCAAAGGGAATTTCCTTTACCAGTTGTAAATAAAAAGAGGGTACTTTAGAATCAAATTGTTTTTCTCTTTGAATATAAATATAAAGAATCTCTTTTTCTAAATCCCATTTAGATAGAGTAAATAGATTAATATAAGAAGGGTCAAGGATGATTCCTTTACTTCCTATCTGAATATAACCTTTGGTTGATTCTGGTTCTTGATATATTTTTCTTACAAAGTAGACACAATAAGAGAAGTTTTTATTCTCTTTAAAGCTATCTGGTCTTTGATAATTTAAGTATCTCTGGTAGGAAAGATTAAAGTCAGCCAGTCGTCTATCTATCTCGGATACTGCTTCAAAATGAAATCTATTCCAGAACTTCCGGGAGAAGACACTATTACTCCCTTCGATAGAGGCCTGATTCCAGGGCTTACGAGGAGCAGTAAAGATGGGGATGATGTTATGCAATAGTAAAAAGAGAACTACCTTGGAAAGGAATCTCTCCTTAGAAGAAGGACCAAAGAAGACAAAGTCATTATCCATCTTAACCGCATAGGGTTTTTCGAATTTAGTAATAAATTCTTCTAGTTGGGTCATTACTTCCTCTTGGTTATACTCTTCTACCCGAATGAAATGCTTTAAAGGGTACTTACCCCTTAAGGAGAAGGCTAAGAAGTTTAGTGGTTTGCTTCTCCCCTGGATAAACTTCTTACCGATAAAATCTATCTCCAGTAGAGAGCCCTGGGAAATATTATTAAGGATAGTATAGTCCGGATAGAGCAGATAACGAGAGGCCCCTTTGTTTTTACCCCTTTTTATCTTTTCGGTAAGGTTATGTTTCTTTAATACTCTACCTATATAGCGAAGATGAGGGGGCAAGGTTAAAGGATGATAGTCTTTCCAGAGATTTAAAATAGCACTAGCCCCACAGAAGAAAGAAGAGGGGTCATCTTTAAGGTGATAGTAAATAGATAAGATCTTTTCTTCTTGCTGGTCAGTGTATTTTCTAGGTTTATCTTTTTTCCAACCTCTTTGATCAGGAGTAGGGTCTTGATTAGATTGTTTGGTCCAGGATATTACAAATTCCATAGATACTCCTAAATATTTAGTAATTTTTCTCTTAGAGATTTTTTTTTAAAATATAGTTCATTGGCTTTCTGCCTAACTTTAATTAGATTGGGTTTTAACATAAGTACCTCTTTTCTTTAAAGGGTGGTAGGACCTTTATCTTGATATTTTGTTTGTATTTTAGCATGAATTCTGGTATTAATAAATGGTAAGGTTTTATTAGTCAC
>JADBKX010000168.1 GCA_014894735.1 Candidatus Sediminicultor sextus
GGATTATGGTTTCAAAAACTTACTACCAGCGAACCTGATGATGCCCAGATTGAGGTGGCTATAAAAGCATTAAAAGGCGTTTTGCCCGAAGAAAACAAAAATATGAAATCTGAAGTGGTAAATAATGATTAAAAAATTAGAAGAATTAGAAAAAAAATACGAAGAATTGAATAAAGCTCTTTCTGACCAAAAAATTATTGCTAATCAAGTTGAATTTCAGAAATGCGCAAAGTTGCATTCTGATATTTCTAAAGTAGTTTTGAAATATATAGAATATAAAAATGTAGCTAAAGAAATTGAAGAAAATTTAAAAATGCTTACCGAAGAGCAAGATGTGGAATTTAAAAAATTAATAAATGAAGAATTAGAAAGATTAGAAGGAAAGAAAGAAAATTTAAAGACAAAATTACAAGAACTAATGTTTCCAAAAGATCCTTATGATCAAAAAGATATAATAGTAGAAATAAGGGCAGGTGCCGGTGGAGATGAAGCTGCGCTTTTTGCCAGTGATCTTTTTAGAATGTATTCTCGATTTGCCGAAAATAATGGATGGAAAACTGAAGTAATGAGTTCCAGTCCTACCGGTAGCGGAGGATTTAAAGAGATAATATTCAACGTTGCGGGAAAAGAAGTATATGGAAAGTTAAAATACGAGAGTGGAGTACATCGTGTCCAACGTGTTCCTGTAACTGAGTCAAGTGGAAGGATACATACTTCAACTGTTACGGTAGCCATACTTCCTGAGGCAGAAGAGGTTGAAGTTAATATTAATCCCAATGATTTAAGAATTGATACCTTCCATTCCACAGGACATGGAGGACAAAGTGTTAATACTACGGATTCAGCGATAAGGATTACTCATCTTCCCACTGGATTGGTAGTCTCCTGTCAGGATGAGAAATCTCAATTTAAGAATAAAGCGAAGGCATTAATGGTATTAAGAGCCAGGCTTTTAGATATGGCAGAAAGAGAAAAGCATGATGAACTTGCTTTAAAGAGAAAAAACCAGGTGGGCACAGGAGATAGAAGTGAAAGAATTAGAACTTATAATTTCCCTCAAAATAGAATTACCGATCATCGCATTGGCCTAAATTTACATAATTTGGAAGAAGTATTAGAAGGAAATTTAAATGATTTAGTGACCAATCTTTCAGAGAAATTAAAAACGGGTAGTAAAATTTAAAACAATGTTGGAAAATAAATATAGATTTCAGACCGTAGGGCAGGCCTTAAAAAATATTCATAAAATATTTAAAAATAAGGGAATAATAAATTCAAAAAGAGAAGCGGAAATTTTATTAAGTTATTCTTTGGAGATGAGTAGGAGCGAAATATATTTAAATTCTGATAGAGTATTAAAAGATATAGAAAAAACACAATTAGAAAAAAAGATTCAAAAAAGAATAGAGAAAATTCCTCTCCAATATATAACTAAACATCAAGAATTTATGGGGATGGATTTTTCGGTAGAAAAGGGGGTTTTTATTCCCCGACCAGAGACAGAGATTTTAGTAGAAGAAACTATTAAAAAATTAAAAACATATCAATATTCTACTAATTTAAATGTAGTAGATTTAGGAACTGGTACAGGTGTAATTGCCATAAGTATTGCCAAATTCATAGATAATATCACTGTTTATGCTACCGATATATCTAAAAAATCTTTACAAATAGCTCTAAAAAATGCTCAAAAACATGCGTGCAAAGATAAAATTATTTTTCTACAGGGAGATTTATTTGAACCATTTATAGGCAGAATTAAAAAAAAACGCTTAGATGGAATTATTTCAAATCCCCCCTATATAGATTCTTACGATTTTAAATTATTGCCGCCCGAAATAAAAGATAATGAACCAAAGATTGCTTTATTTGGAGGAATTGACGGTTTAGATTATTATCGCAAAATAATAAGGAAAAGCCCTCAATATTTAAAAAAGAATGGTTTTATAGCATTAGAAGTGGGTTTGAATCAGTCGGAAATAGTCAAAGAGTTAATTATTAGAGAGAATAATTTTTATCAAAATATAGAAATTATTAAAGATTATTTGGGGATAGAAAGAGTAGTAAT
>JADBKX010000078.1 GCA_014894735.1 Candidatus Sediminicultor sextus
GTACAAAAGTAGAGGAGCAGCAATTTGAATTACTACTTGAATGACATCCCGGGTTTATCATTATTATTAGATTTACCTGTTACATAAAACATATTTACAAAGTATCTCGGATGCGAAATATTATTTTTATTTTTGAGGTGATTATATGAATATCGACTATCACGATTTGTTGAATAAATTCTATTTATCCGAAAGAGCAAAGTGCATTCATTTAGATAAAGCACAAAATATTTCCTATGGCGTTCCCCGGGAACAAGGTGATACCGTTTATCTGACTACCGCGGACGAAGAAGGCATGACGGTTTCATTCATTCAATCCAATTATACGGATTTCGGTTCGGGAATCGTTGTTCCCGGCACAGGAATAAGCCTGCAAAGCAGAGGAGCATGTTTTAGCCTAAAGAAAAACCATGCCAATCAGGTCGAGGGGGGGAAGAGGCCTTTTCATACTATATAGAAAAATAAGAGTGCTGGTCTTACCCGGGGAGGATATCACTTCTCTTGAAGGTTTAGAGGTAGAGCTGGTTTCCTATCAGAAAGCGCAAACTGAGCTTGGCTATTCGCCCCGCTCTATTTTTGAATCAATAAAAGACGCTGTCCAGTGGTTCAGGCAAGAGGGAATTATATAAAAGCAAAACAGTGTTAAACTAAAATTAGTGTTAATCGGAAATAAAAAGCTTGTCATTTCTTTAACTTCTTCTATCCCCAAAAAATGGAAATAATTGATTACGAAATTGTTTCGGGCATGTTACGAAGCAACATATGTTATGTTAAGAATACGGTTCACCTGGCAATAAAACAATTGGTAATCTATTTAATTTAATTATTGTAAATTACCATTTTATGTGATAGAAATAATTATAATATGTTAAAATAATGAATAAACAATTAAAATATATTATAATAGATAAGATGCAGCAAGAATTATTCCATTAAAATTATATCGGTTATTGGCAATTTATCCTACATAACATATTTGGAAATATGTTCAGGAGGTAGGGAATGAAAAACCCACGTACACTCATTATTTCTTTGGTCCTAATTATTATGTTTATAACTTCAGTCAATACCGTCAGTTTTAGTCAGGGCAAATCAATAGAAGAACTGTACTTTCAGGGTGTTGACTTATTAGAAAATAAAAAACAATACGAAGAAGCACTTACTTATTTCCAACAGATTATCGAATTAAACCCTGATCACGCGGAAGCTCATTTCCAGATCGGAAAAATATTTAGAACCACTGGTCAATTCGAAAAAGCAATAACCTATTATCAAAATGCTATCAATTTGAAACCCGATTATAGTTCAGCTTATTACGAATTGGGGCTGGCCTATCTGGAGCTTCAAAAAAATATAGATGCCTTGGAAGCCTTTAAAGAAGCAGTTCGCAGTAAACCCGATTTTGCCAGCGCTCATTACGGCCTGGGATTGGCGTACCATGAATTAGAAAGATATAATGAGGCGATTGCGGCCTTTCAGCAGGCTTTACTGCTTGACCCCGAAGATGCTCAAACTTATTATGGTTTGGGAATTACCTATGAGCGAATCGGCGAATATCAAAAATCAATTGATAATTTGAATAAAGCTGTATATTTCCAACCGGTTTATGGTAAGGCATTTTATAATTTAGGAATGATTTACCAAAAGATGGAAAAATATCCGGAAGCTGTCGAAAACCTGGAAAAGGCTGTAAATTTCCTACCCGATTCTGCTGGCGAAATTTATTACACCATAGGTATGATTTACCGAAAAATGGAAAATAATGAAGACGCCGCTATCGAAAGCTTTAAAAAAGCAACTCAAAAGAATCCCCAATATGCCGATGCTTTTTTCTATTTAGGATGGCTCTATAATAAAAAAGGGGATTATGAGAAAACCATAGAAGCTTACCAGGAAGTTATTCGCATCAAACCTGATTACACTTATATACATTATAACTTAGGCTGGGCTTATGGAGAACTGGAAAAATATCAGGAAGCCATTGATGCTTTTAAGGAAGCGGTGAAACAAAATCCGGAAGATGCAGATTTTTATTATGGCCTGGGATGGGCCTACAGCCAATTAAA
>JADBKX010000089.1:0-1483 GCA_014894735.1 Candidatus Sediminicultor sextus
ACGGCCAATCCGAAAAACAGCAGGGCCATCGCCATCTTGATTTTCCCAAAATTCTTTTGAGTAAGTTCAGCCCACTGTGCCGAAGTAGTCCCCCAGTAAGTAAAAGAAAAGACCAGGACTAAGGGCAGTATAAACATCAGATTATAGAACAAGAGATAAAATAAAGCATTAACCTTTAAATCAGGGATAGTACTGATAAACATGATAGTAGGAAGATAAATCTGACCGGTACAGGCTAACTCTAAAAGAGAAACTATAAAACCAGTTACTGCAGCCATTAAGATATAATTACTCAATTTTACATTCTTACGGATAGCAGAATGGATCATATTCTTTAAAAATGGGGGCAATTGGAGTTTGGCATCTTTGGTGGTCCCTTTTTTCTTGAATTGGAGATAGTCATATAGACTGATCACCCCTAAAATTAAGGCAAGGGCGGCGGTAACCAGAACGAATATCTTTCGAACTAAAGGTAAAAAGGATAAAGAAGTAATCATCTTTAAGGCTCCGGTTCCGATTAAGAAGTAGGTCAGAAAGACGGACAGGGCAAACATTCCTCCTACCCAGAGAATATCCCTCCCTTTTCGGTTGATCAGAGTAAGATAAGAGATAAAAAAGATGATGGTAGCAAAAGCACAGGGATTTATGCCATCAATCAAGCCGCTTATTGCTACTGCAGTCAAACCGAAGGACTGAAAACGAGCTATCAATCTATCTTGAGCAGTAAGGTCTTTTTCTTTAATTTTCTCCCAGGGAGCGATAGTTTCTGTGGTTGAATACTTTTGGATTAATTCGTCTAAATTATCAAAGGTAATAGCATCTCTAAAAAGGTAATCATCCCCTATAAATACAACCGGGACCAGGAGCCTTTCCTCCTCAGGCATCTGATAGAATTCGCCCAAGGATTCGGCTAATTCCATATTCTCGGTTAGACTAATGTCAAAACTTTCTATGATTAGATTATCAGGGTATTCTGCGGAAATATCATTCAATATAATCTTGACTTTATCACAATCATGACACCCTACTTCGTAAAAATAGGCTAAATAAACCGGAGAACTAAGTGAACTTGAGGTGCTTGCGGCAAAAGAATTAATTGCATAAGGAGAAGAAATTTGGCTTATGAAAATTACGGAAAACAATGAAAGCAAAATAAAAGTTAAAGTCAAATACAACTTTCTTCGGTTTGCATGATTTAGTTTACTGTTTACTAATTTAGTTTTCATTATATATAATTTTCCCCTTTAACCATATTAAGCAGAATAGCTAATAATTTTTTATATTTTACTACAAATCGCTTTAATTATTCTACTTTGTACGGTAATATTTTTTTCAAGTCATAAATTACAGTATACAATATAATATTAAAATTTCAAAATTTTTAATTAAACCAACTTTTTAACAAACTTTTTACTGTGAAATATACACTTGAAATTTAATAGGATAAACCTATCATACGTATCTATAATTGTCAAGAATTTAA
>JADBKX010000089.1:1583-6390 GCA_014894735.1 Candidatus Sediminicultor sextus
AGAATTTAAATATCGAAACCCGATTAAAAATTTTACCATAAAAAACTTGACAATAAACATACGTTTATCTTATAATATAAACAAGGTAATTAATAAATTATGCTAATATAATAATGATAGCAAATTATTATTTAAATTTTTTAAAGGAGACCAAAACATGTTAAAAAAAGATTCCCTTGACCCAAATCATCAAAAGACTCTTCAGTTGATTCAAAAAGCAATTAGAGAAAACGGCTATCCGCCCACTGTTCGGGAAATCTGCAAAGCCGTGGGAGTAACTTCTTCCGCTACTGCCCATAAATATCTTACCATCCTGGAAAAGAAGGGTTATATTCACCGGGAGAAAGAGAGATCTCGAGCCATTAGAATTATACCTCAGACCAATAAAGTGCCTGTAATAGGAAGTGTAGCCGCAGGAAAACCATTGTGGGCCTTAAAAGATATCACCGAAGTTATACCTATACCGGAGCAGCTTTCTGGCAGTGAAGAAAGCTTTATGGTAAAAGTTGAAGGTGATAGCATGATCGGAGATCATATCCTTGATGGAGATTATGTCATGGTTAAGCCCCAGCAGGATGCTGACAACGGAGACATTGTCATCGCTCTCCTAAATCAGGAAGAAGTTACAGTAAAAAGATTATATAAAAAAGATAATCAGATTACCCTGCAGCCTTCCAATCCTCTTTACCAACCCATAAACACCAAAGATGCGATTATCCTGGGTAAGGTTATCGGAATTTTAAGACGATTTAACGGAGGAAAAAAGCAGTAACCATGCTATATATCGGTACCTCCGGTTATAGTTATGAAGATTGGATAGGAACCTTTTATCCCGAAAATACTGATAAAAAAGAGATGCTTAAACTATATGCCCAAAAGTTTAAGGTTTCTGAAATTAATTCTACCTATTACCGTATCCCTCATCCGGCATCTTTTTATTATTTACAGCTAAAGGTTCCTGCTGATTTTAAGTTTACAGTAAAAGCCAATCAAGAAATGACTCATAACCGGGAAGAAAATCCCACTATTTTTAAAGATTTTAAAGAATCCATAAAGCCCTTGCTGGAGGCAGGTAAATTTGCCTGCGTGTTGGCTCAGTTCCCTTATTCCTTTTATAATACTCCCTCCAATCGGGATTACCTTCTCCGCTTCAAAGAAAGAATGGAGAATATACCTCTGGTGGTAGAATTTAGAAATTCTTACTGGATAAATAACGAAATATTCAGGATTTTAAAGAACAACGACATAGGTTTTTGCTGTGTAGACCAACCTCAGATCAAAGGTTTAATCCCGCCCATAGCTGAAGCTACTTCTAACCTGGGTTATGTTAGATTTCATGGCCGAAACAAGGTTAATTGGTGGGAACACGAAAAAGCCTATCAGAGATATGATTATCTCTATACCAAAGAAGAATTAAAAGAATGGATTCCTAAAATAAAAAAGATTGCCGAAAAAACCACCGACCAGTATATTTTTATGAATAATCATTATAAAGGTCAAGCAGTTAAAAATGCCTTGATGTTGATCAAGCTTCTTAAAGAAGAAATAGAAATCGGGAAAATTAAAGAGCAAGAAAAAGAACAAGAAAAAGAGGGACGGGATTAAAAAAAATTGCTTATATTTTTTTGCTCCTTGAAACAAACATACGTTCTAAATTTACCAGAAAGGATTTCAAAATGGAAATGGTACATCTACATGTACACTCTCAATACAGTATGCAAGATGGGCTCTTCAGCCTTGATGATCTAATCAAACAAGCTGCCAAATTTAATATGAAAGCAGTGGCTTTAACTGACCATGATGGGCTCTACGGAGCTATTCAATTCTATAAAAAGGCAAAAAGTGCGGGAATAAAACCTATCATCGGCTGTGAAATACGGATAAAAGATAATCAAAAATCCAAAGAGATATATCATTTAATTCTTTTAGTTGAAAATAAAAAAGGATACAGTAATCTCTGTCAGATTATCACCAGGGCTCACTTATCTAATCCTTGCTCTATCCCGGCCATAGAAAAAGATATTTTAGCCAAATACAGTAAGGGAATCATTGGATTAAGCGGATGCGATAAAGGGGAAATACCTCTTCTCCTTTCACAAAAGAAGGCAGAGCAAGCCGAAGAGACCGCTTACTGGTATCAACAAGTATTCGGTAAAGAAAATTTTTATTTAGAATTATCCTTTCATGGCCTTAGCAAAGAAAAAGAAGTTAACTCTAAATTAATAGAAATGGGTAAAAGACTAAATATCCCCCTGGTAGCCACCAATAATGTCCATTACCTGGAAAAGAAGCAGGCTCCCTCTCAGTGTCTATTAAATAAGATTGCCAATTTGGGAACAAAAGAAAGATTCTATCACCAAAAACTTGAGACTGATGAATATTATTTTAAATCTCCCTCAGAGATGGAGAAACTATTTTCCCTGGTGCCTCAAGCCCTTAAAAACTCAAGTGAAATTGCTGAAAAGTGCAGCTTAGAACTTAATTTAGGAGAAATTCATCTCCCCGCTTATCCTCTACCCTCTTCTTCTTCCGCCCGAGATTATTTAAAAAAACTTTGCCTGGAAGGCCTTAAAAAATATTATCCCGTCCCCTCCTCAGAAGTTATAAAACGCCTGCAATATGAATTAAAGGTAATCAACCAGATGGGTTTTACCGGATATTTTTTAATCGTCCATGATATAGTCCGCTTTGCCAAACAAAATAGCATCCCGGTCGGCCCGGGGAAGGGTTCTTCAGCCGGCAGCTTAGTCTCTTATCTGCTTAATGTAACCGAGGTAGACCCTTTAAAATACCAACTTTTTTTTGAAAGATTCCTTAACCCGGAAAGAATAGACCTTCCGGATATAGATATAGATTTCGGCCAGCTGGGGAGAGAAAAAGTAATCTCTTATATCTTTGAGAAATTTGGACATAATCGGGTAACCCATGTCAGCACTACCTCCACCTATGCTGCCCGCTCAGCTATTCGAGATGCAGGGAGAGTACTGGGATTCCTCCCTCAGGAGATAAATAAAATCGCTCAACTTATGCCTATCTTCTCCTTGCCCGGAGTCATTAAGGCCTCCTTAAAAACATTACCTGGGCTGCAAAAGCTCCCTTATGACCAGGAGCCCCTTAAATCCCTATTCTCTTTTGCTCAAACTATAGAAGGGATGCCCCGGCATCTCTCTGTACATGCCTCTTCAATGATCATCTCAGACAGGCCGCTTTCCGAAATAGTCCCTCTGGAGGTAACTAATCAGGGAGAAATAGTCAGCCAATATGAAAAAGAATCCATCAAAGATTTAGGCTTATTGAAAATGGATATTCTGGGCTCCCGCAGTCTTACTATCATTAAAAAAACTCTGGAAATGCTAAAAGAAAAAAATATAAATATTAACCTTGACCAGATTCCCCTTGACGATAAAGCTACCTTCTCTGCCCTGCAAAAGGGCAAAACTCTGGGAGTCTTCCAGCTGGAAAGCTCGGGGATGTCCTCTCTTCTAAGGAGGCTTTCCCCTTCACATCTAAATGATGTAATCGCTGCTCTATCTTTATACCGACCGGGTCCTTTAGATAGCGGGATGACCGAGCATTATCTTAAAAGAAAGCGGGGCGAAGAAGAGATAGACTATCTACACCCCAGATTAAAACCTATTTTGAAAGATACTTATGGAGTTATTCTTTATCAGGAACAGGTTATGCAGGTAGTTTCTGTTTTTGCCTGCCTTAGCCTGGGAGAAGCCGACCTCTTTCGTCGAGCCATTAGCTCCCGTTCACCGGTAGAAATGGAAAAACAAAGAGACAATTTCCTTAAAAAAGCTATTCAACAAGGAAATACCAGAGAAGAAGCGGAAAAAGTTTTTTACCTGATCTCCAAATTTGCTCACTACGGTTTTAATAAAGCTCACAGCACCTCCTATGCCCTAATCTCTTTTGTAACCTGTTATCTTAAGGTGCATTATCCCGCTTACTACCTGGCTTCCCTGCTCACCTACGGTATGGGTTATTATTCTCCTGACCGCTATATTCAGGAAGCCCGGCGTTTCAAGGTTAAAGTGCTCCTTCCCGATATAAATAAGAGCGGAGCTGGTTTTATCGTAGAAGAAGGAGCTATTCGAGTGGGACTGGGTAAGATAAAAGGTATGGGAGAAAAGCATTTAAAATCCATTCTATCTCTCAGGGAAAAATGCCAAAGATTTAATTCCCTGTATGATTTCTGCTGTAAAACTATCTCTTTAAGCATTAATCAAACATTAATAGAAAATCTAATTAAGGTAGGTGCTTTTGATTTCACTGCTTATCCCCGTTCGGCATTATTAATCCTGCTCTCCCTTACTTTAAAGGAGGTTAGAAAGAAGAAAGCTAAAGATGGGGCTCAAAATAAAATATCCGAAGAGAGGGAATTATGGAATACCGAACTTATTGCCTCTGACTCCATTCCTGCTTATCCTTTTTCTAAATCTTTCCAAATGAATTTAGAAAAGGAAATACTCGATATATATATAACTAACTATCCTTTAAAAAAATATGATAAAATATTAGCACACCTGCCGATGATGAATTCCAGCCAACTGTTAAATTATTTTTATCCGAAACCAATTTTGATAAAAGGAATACTAATTCAAGCAAGAAGACAATTTACCAGGCAAAAACAGGTTATGGCTTTCTTGCTCCTGGAAGATGAAGCAGGTCTTTTTGAAGTGATTGCTTTCCCGAACATCTATCAAAAATATTCTATCCTCCTTCGCAAAGAAGTACCTCTTTTGATAGAAGGGGTCTTAAGTAAAAATGATGGTGATTCTAAAATAGTTGCCCGGAAGATTGT
>JADBKX010000172.1:0-4624 GCA_014894735.1 Candidatus Sediminicultor sextus
CGTATTTTGTAATTTTGTATTTTCTTACCTAAATAGTAACGACCGACGACTAATGACTAATGACTAATTTATTGAAACTGCCCTTTTAATATGTTAAAATTAGTAAAAATTAACCACAGCTAAAGTTAAAATAATTTTATATTTAAGGAGAAATAAATTATGTCTGGACATTCAAAGTGGAGTACTATTAAAAGAAAAAAAGGTAAAGCGGATGCACAGAGAGGAAAAATATTTACCAAAATAATTCGAGTGATAACTGTTGCTGCTCGTTCAGGAGGAGGAGATCCCGAGACTAATGTAAAATTAAAAGTTGCAATTCAATCGGCCAAAGAGAACAATATGCCTAACGAAAATATTGAAAAAGCTATTAAACGAGGAACCGGTGAAGCCGATGGAGTTTCTTATGAAGAAATAATTTATGAAGGCTATGGACCAGGAGGGGTTGCAGTTTTAATAGAAGCTTTAACTGACAATAAGAATAGAACAACCCCGGAGGTTAGAAAGATTTTTTCCAAAAATGCAGGCAACTTAGGTGAAAATGGTTGTGTTGCCTGGATGTTTGACAAAAGAGGATATTTTATCTTCGAGATTGCTAAAGTTAATGAAGATATTATTGTAGATTTAGCACTTGAAGCAGAAGCCGAAGATGTAAAAAGTGATAGTGAAAATATTGAAGTTATGACTCCACCTGAAAATTATAAGAAATTTAGCAATTTAATAAAAGAACAAAATATTGATTGTTTACTTAGTGAAGTTACCTTAATTCCAAAAACTACTGTAGACTTAGAAGGTAAAAAGGCAAGGCAAATGCTAAATTTAATGGAACAGTTAGAAGACCAGGATGATGTGCAGAAAGTTTATGCTAATTTTAATATTGCTGATGAAATTATGGAAGAGATATCAGCCAGTAAGGATAAATCTTGATTATTTTAGGTATCGACCCTGGACTTAATAATACCGGTTATGGTTTAATCAAGTATGAGAAAAAGAAAATTGAATTAATTGATTACGGATGTGTATTAACTTACAAGCAAGATACTTTTAGTCTTAGAATAAAAAAAATATATTATAAAATAAAAGAACTTATAGAAAAATATAATCCTCATGAAGTTGTTATTGAGGAAATATTTTTTAATAAGAATGTTCGAAGTGCACTTACAGTCAGTAAGGTTCATGGCATGGTAGCTATAACTGTTGCTTTAATGGGGCTGGAACTTTATGAATACACCCCATTACAGATTAAACAAGCTACTGTGGGAAATGGAAGAGCGGAAAAATATCAAGTTCAATCTATGGTTAAAATCCTGCTCAATTTATCCGAAATTCCTCAGCCAGACCATGCTGCAGATGCTTTAGCAGTGGCAATTTGCCATATACATACTAAGTATTGAAAAACGTATCTCGTATCTAGTGAATCGTATCCTACTGAAAAATAAGTATCGAGTATATAGTATAGAGTATTTAGTTAAGGAAATAAGAGATAGAAGTTGGAGAAGATATCATCTCAAAGCAACTGGTAAACCGGTGAATAAGGTAACTGGATAACTAAAACACAATATGCGATACTAAATTACTAAACGCTGTATGCTATATGCCAAATAGGTTTTGAATGATGTTTTTTCGCTTTTAGCTTTAAAATCATTTTGGAGGTTTAAATTTGATATCTTTTTTAGAAGGAAGAGTTGATACAGTTGGCTTAAATTATCTTGTATTAAATACAAACGGTATAGGGTATCAAATTAATATTCCTGCTTATAATAATCTTTCCTTGAAAGCCGGTGATAAAACTAAAATTTATACTTATTTATATTTAAGAGAAGACAGAATAATGTTTTATGGATTTTTAACTAAAGAAGAAGAAAATTTCTTTGAATTGCTGATTAGTACACCGGGAGTTGGTCCAAAAGTAGGCTTAAATATCTTATCTAAGATGACTCCTGGTGATTTTAGCAAAGCAATTCTCCAAGAAGATTTAGATTCAATTACAGAGATATCAGGTATCGGGAATAAGTTAGCTAAAAAAATTGTGTTAGAATTAAAAGAAAAAATAAGCAAAACCACTTTCCTGGAAGCAGGCGTGGGAAAAACTTTTAAATCTGAGAATATCAGCGATGCCGTAGATGCCCTTAAAGTGTTAGGGTATACTTACAAAAAAGCAAAGTCTGCAGTGGAAAAAACTCAAGAAAAATTTAAAGGGGAATTAACAGTGGAAGAGTTAGTTCGAGAATCTCTGAAGATTATACGATAATTATTCATTTTAACTTACTAACATTTTTATAATAATTGTAGTTGCTGATTTTAAAAATGTTTTGTTTTAATATGTAATGGAGTAATAGATGGAATTTAAAGAAAAAGCTATTGATTTAGGATTAAGGAAAGAAGAACCGGATTTAGATATAAACTTAAGGCCTAAATTTTTTAATGAATTTATTGGGCAAGAAAATATTAGAAAAAATTTTAATATATATATAAGTGCTGCCCGAAAAAGGGGAGAAGCCATTGATCACATTCTTTTATATGGTCCCCCCGGTTTAGGCAAAACTACCTTAGCTTATATAATATCTAATGAGATGGGAGTCAATATTAAGATGACTTCCGGCCCAGTTATTGAAAGAGCAGGAGACTTAGCAGCTATAATTACTAATTTGCAGGAAAATGATGTTTTATTTATTGATGAAATTCATCGACTAAATCGAGCAGTAGAAGAAATACTATATCCAGCTATGGAAGATTATGAATTGGATATTCTAATCGGTAAAGGTCCAAGTGCTCGTTCTATACGTATAAGTTTACCAAAATTTACTCTTATTGGGGCCACAACTCGCACAGGGCTAATTACTTCGCCTCTAAGAAGCCGATTCGGAGTTATAACTCGAGTTGGTTATTATCAGGAAAATGAGCTTGAACAGATAGTAATAAGATCTTCTAAAATATTAAAAGTTAAAATAACCCAAGAAGCAGCAAAAAAGATTTCTCTAAGGTCAAGAGGCACCCCTCGTATTGCCAATACACTTTTAAGAAGACTTCGTGATTATGCTCAAATAAAAGGTGAAGGAGTTATTAATGAAGAAATCGCTGATTATGGTTTAGAAATGATGGAGATTGATGATTTTGGTTTGTGCAGCATAGATAAAAAATTATTACTTACTATAGTAGAAAAATTTTCTGGCGGTCCAGTGGGTTTGCAAACATTAGCTGCCTCCATCAGCGAAGATACGGACACTATTTGTGACTTTTATGAACCGTATCTTTTGCAAAAAGGTTTTCTTCATCGAACTCCCAAGGGAAGAGTAGCAACAGATTTAACTTATAAATATTTTGGCAAAAAAAAGGATGTTCAGGGTAAATTGTTATAGAAAAAATTAGCGTGTAGCGTTTAGCGAATAGAAGTAAGAAATAAGAACTAAGAACTAAAAAGAGGAGATAGGTTCATTGATAAAGATAAATATAGGAAAATTTAATAAATATTTTTTATTTTTAGGAATATGTATTTTTTCACTTCTTATATTTACTAATATTGTCTTGATAGCAGAAAAACAGCCAATACTTCGAGTGGGTATATTCTTAGATCAAACTGAGACCAGCATAAGTGGAGATGGCACTTTTAAGATTTACAATTTAAAATCAAATGTTCTTGTAAGTGAAGAACGCAATAGGGTAGTTAAATTATTACCGCATGACAAAGGAATAGAGATTTTAGAAAAAGGTGTTTATTCTGGTCCCATAGAAATAATTCCGGTGGGAAACACTAAAATTATAGTTATGTTTAATGGACAAAAATATCGCTATCGAGGAAACATAGAGATAGCTATTGATAAAGAATATAGAAAATTGAATGTCATCAATATCATCGGTATTGAGGAATATCTTTACGGGGTTTTAAAAAAAGAAATTTCCCCTAGTTGGCCGTCAGAAGCTTTAAAAGCTCAAGCAGTTGCAGCAAGAACTTTCGCTATCTTTAATATGAATAAATATATTGATAAAGGTTATAACATTTGTGCTTCTACCAACAGTCAAGCTTACGGAGGGGTGAACCACGAAGACCCCTTGACTAATAAAGCTGTCGATGAGACTCGAGGAATAATTATGGTCTATAAAGGCGAGCCCATCAACGCAGTTTATCATTCCGATAGTGGAGGATATACCGAGGATAGTGAGAATGTTTGGGGGAGTTTTTTGCCCTATTTAAGAAGCGTAAAATCAAAATTTGAAGAAAAAGTTTCTCCTCCGTATCACACCTGGTCTTACTCTATAAACGAAAAGGATTTAACAGAAAAATTACAAAAAAAAGGTCATAAAATAAATTCAATTGTTTCTATTGAACCAGTTAAAAAAAGTGAAACCGGTAGGGCAAGCGAGTTAGTTTTTACTGCTGACAATAATAAAGTTATTAATATGAAAACTAATGATTTTAGAAGCTTAATAGGGGTAGATTTAATCAGGAGTACCTTTTTTAATATCGAAGTAATCGGGAAAGAATCGAATATTACGGAAGATACCGAAGATAAAAAGGAAATTGAGGACAAAGAAGAGCAAAAAGAGCCAATAAAGGAAATTTTAGAACAAAAGAAAGATTGGACCATTAAGGAATTGCTCGAATTAATGAAGAAAAATAAAGAAGAAA
>JADBKX010000172.1:4724-8043 GCA_014894735.1 Candidatus Sediminicultor sextus
AAGTGCTTAAAGTAGAAATTGTGAAATCAAAAACTCCTTTAACCTTTATATTTTCTGGTTCAGGAAATGGGCATGGGGTTGGAATGTCCCAATGGGGTGCATACGGTATGACACTTCAAGGATCCAGATATCAAGATATTCTAAAATATTATTATCAGGGAATAGATATTATAAAAAAATATTAAAAATTAACAGATGAGTGGAAAATGGAATTAGAAGAATTTGATTATTATCTTCCTTCGGGCTTTATTGCCCAAAAGCCGATTAAGCCAAGAGATCGTAGCCGTTTGATGGTTCTGAATCGATCCAGGGATGAAATTCAACACAAAATTTTTAAAGACATTAAAGATTATCTTAAAAAAGGTGACCTTTTAGTTTTAAATAATACTAAGGTTTTACCAGCAAGGCTATATGGTTTTAAAGAAAAAACCAAAGGAAAAGTAGAAATCTTACTTCTTGAATCTAAAAAGGATAGATATTGGGAAGTATTAGTAAGGCCAGGAAAGATTGTTCATACGGATACTAAAATAATTTTTGGACCCGAATTAGAGGGGATAGTAGAAGGTAAAAATGAAGAAAAGGGTAGTTATTTTATACAATTTAATTTTAAGGGCAATTTTAAAGAAATATTAAATAAAATAGGACAAATGCCTACTCCTCCTTACATTAAAGAGGAATTAAAGACAGGAAACGACTATCAAACAGTTTATGCTGCTCAAGATGGCTCAATTGCTGCTCCTACTGCCGGGCTTCATTTTACCAAATCTTTATTAGAAGAGCTTACCCACAAAGGAATCGAAATAGTTTATTTAACTTTACACGTGGGTCGAGGAACTTTTGAACCTATAAGAACTTCAAAAGTAGAAGAACATAAAATGGATTCAGAGTTTTATTCTATTTCTTCTGACGTTGCCCAAAAAATAGATCAAGCTCGGAGTGAAAAAAGGCGGGTTATTTCGGTAGGAACTACCACAACTCGGTCCCTGGAATCTGCTTTTGATTTTAATCAAGGTAGAATTGTAAGTGGCAGCGATTGGAGTGATATATTTATCTATCCCGGGTATAAATTCAAGGTAGTAGATGTGTTAATTACTAATTTTCATCTCCCCCAATCGACCCCTTTAATGCTTGCTGCAGCTTTTGCTGGAAAGAATTTTCTTTTTAAGGCCTATCAAGACGCAATAAGAGAAAGATATAGATTTTACAGTTTTGGAGACGCGATGATTATTATATAGTCGTTAGTCATTAGTGAATAGAATAATTAGTATATAGTATCTAGTATTGAGTATATAGTAGAGAGATAGTAAGAAAGAGATATTAAGATAGAAATTAGAAGTCAGAAGCTAGAAAATAATAATAGTGCGTATCGAGTATTGCATGAAGAAAATCAGAAGTCAAGAGTAGGGGCACGATGCATCGTGCCCAGGATAAATCCTGCTTAGCAGATACTCACTTAGCAGGGTAAACAAAAGACAATAAAAATATGAAGGACACAATTCATTGTGCCCCTATAAAATCATAAAAACAGTGGGTAAAGATGTACAGATTTGATTCATCAAACCCGCAGAAGTCGGTTCAGATAAATTCGACCAACATGAAATTAACTAAAAGGTTAAGATGGTGGAAAATTTTGTCTATCAAATTTGAAATTCTAAAAGAATCTAAAAAAACTAAAGCAAGACTGGGAAAGTTATATACTTGCCATGGAATAATTGATACCCCGGTATTTATGCCAGTGGGCACTCAGGCTACAGTAAAAGCAATGACCCCTCGAGAATTAGATGATTTGGGTATCCAAATTATTTTAAGCAATTCTTATCACTTATATTTAAGACCTGGGTATAATTTAGTTGCTCAAGTTGGTGGTTTGCATAAATTTATGGGTTGGAAAGGGGCTATATTAACCGATAGTGGAGGTTTCCAGATTTTCAGTTTAGGAAAACTAAATAAGATAAGTGATGAAGGAGTATTTTTTAATTCTCACATTGACGGATCTAAGCATTTTATAAATCCTGAAAAAGCGATGGAGATTCAAATGGCTTTAGGTTCCGATATTGCTATGGCTTTTGACGAATGTGCTTCTTATCCTTCTGGCAAATATCAGGTAGAAATTGCTGCTCAAAGAACTATCCAATGGGCCAAGAGATGCAAAGAAGCACACCATAGTTCCAACCAAAGTTTATTTGGAATTGTTCAGGGAGGTGCTTTTAAAGACCTAAGAATTGAAAATGCTAACAAGTTAGTAGAATTAGATTTTCCTGGATATGCAATAGGGGGATTAAGTGTAGGTGAACCAAAGTCGTTAATGTATGAAATTCTAGATTGTACAGTTCCTTGTTTACCAAACAATAAACCGCGATATTTAATGGGAGTGGGAGCACCTCAGAGCATACTAGAAGGAATCATAAGAGGGGTTGATATGTTCGATTGTGTTCTGCCTACCAGAAACGCCAGAAATGGTTCGTTACTTACCTTATCTGGTAATCTGTCTATAACAAACGCTAAATATAAAGATGACTTTACACCCTTAGATAATAAATGCCAGTGTTATACTTGCCAGAATTTTACCAGAGCTTATCTACGTCATTTATATATGTCCCATGAAATACTTGCTTCAATTTTAGGGACTATCCACAATCTTTATTTTATGTCTTCTTTGGTGAAAAATATAAGGTTAGCGTTATTAGAAGATAGGTTATTAGAATTTAAGGAAGAATTTTTGTCTAATTTTCTCTAGTTAAATATTTAACGAAAGAAGTCAGAAGCAAGTACCCAAAATTTAGAAGATATAAAAAATAACTTGCTAAATAAAATAAAATTATGTATAATTTAGAAGATATTTTTATAAAATTAAAAAGAAAGGCGTGATGTTAAAAATGCAAGCTCTTCAACAATTTTTACCTTTGATTATTATATTTGGTATATTTTATTTTATCCTTATCCGTCCTCAACAACAAAAACAAAAAAAACATAAATTAATGCTGGATAGTATGCAAAAGGGGGACAAAGTGATTACCATTGGGGGTATATATGGTATAATCAGAGATATCAAAGGCGAAACTTTAACCTTAGAGGTTGCCAAAGATGTAGTTATAAATACTACGCGCAATGCTATCGGGGTAAAAAGGGAAAAATAATACCGCAAGTATTTTTTAAAAAGGAAAGAAAATATAGAGATAAAAATAGCGATAATAATTTAAAGGCAGGTATCTATTTATACCTGCCTTTAAATTTTAGTATATTAGCTGAAGAAGTATTTTATTAAGCATTCTCGTTGACAAAGAAAATACTATAATATTATAATGATAAAGTTAAAGAA
>JADBKX010000172.1:8143-13098 GCA_014894735.1 Candidatus Sediminicultor sextus
TCATTTCCTCTAAACGAGAAGATAAATTTAGGTCTGGATTTACAAGGAGGTTCTCACGTTATCTTGGAGTGTGTTGATACTCCTAATGCACTGGTGGACAACGATGCGGTAAACAGAGTATTAGAAATCATAAGAAACCGCATTGACCAATTAGGGGTTTCAGAACCGGTAATTCAGAGACAAGGCGAAACTCGAATCTTAGTTCAGTTACCTGGTGTAGCAGATCCGGAAGCAGCTGTAGATTTAATTGGTAAAACTGCTCTCCTGGAATTTAAAAATGAGAAAGGAGAAACCCAACTAACCGGAGCCCATTTAATAAATGCTAAGTCATCCTTTGACCAATTTAGTCGATCTGTTGTTTCAATTGAATTTGATAAAATTGGTGCTAAAGAATTTGGAGAAGCAACTAAAAATAATGTGGGGAAAGTTTTAGCTATTACCCTGGATGGGAAAGAAATATCTGCTCCTGTAGTTCAGGAACCCATTCTTGACGGAAAAGCCCAGATTACCGGGAAATTTACTGTAGAGAGTGCAAATCATTTAGCCATACTTTTGCGGGCTGGTGCTCTTCCGGTAAAAGTGGAGATTTTGGAAAATAGGTCAGTTGGGCCAACCTTAGGAAGAGACTCCATCTCCAAGGGGATAAAGGCCGGGATAGTAGGATTAATATTAATATTAATATTTATGCTGATTTATTATAAGGGTTTTGGGTTAGTAGCAGATTTTGCTTTGATAGTATGTATGATACTAATTGTGGGAGCTTTGGCCGGTTTAAAGGCGACTTTAACTTTACCCGGAATAGCTGGAATAATTCTTACGATTGGCATGGCAGTAGATGCGAATATCCTGATCTTTGAGAGAATAAAAGAAGAATTAAGATTGGAAAAAACTTTTCGAGCTTCTATTGATGCAGGCTTCAACAAGGCTTTCGGTACTATATTTGATTCCAATGTTACTACTTTAATTGCAGCTCTTGCCTTATTTTATTTTGGCTCGGGACCAATCAAAGGGTTTGCAGTTACTTTGAGCATAGGTATTTTAGCCAGTATGTTTACCGCAATTGTGGTAACTAAGATTGTGTTAGAAGTAGTAGCTGTTAAGTTTAATTCTAAAGCTTTATTATAGACCTAATTAAAGGAGGGTATGTGTAATGGATCTAATTGGAAAAAAGGAGTTCGATTTTATTAAAAATAGAAAAATAGCATATATTATCCCTGTAGTTATTATTCTAATTGGTTTAATTTCAATTATTTTTCAGGGATTTAATCTTGGAATCGATTTTGCCGGGGGGACTTTACTCCAAATAAAATTTGATAAACCAGTTTCCACTAACGAAGTTCGAAATGTGTTAAGTAAATTTAATTTAAGTCAAAGTACTATTCAAAATTTATTAGAGAATGAATTTGTAATACGGCTAGAAAAGATTGATTCAGAGCAAAGAATGGAAATATTGACCGCTTTTAAAGAGGATTTAACTAACTTGGAGGTATTACGTGTAGAAACAGTAGGACCGGTTATTGGAGAAGATTTAAAAAAGTCAGCTTTTTATGCCTTATTTTTTGCTTTTATAGGAATCATTCTATATATTACAATTAGATTTGAGTTTAAGTTTTCTATTGTTTCAATATTAGCGCTTTTCCATGACTGCTTAATTATTTTGGGTATCTTTTCTTTATTGCAGAAGGAAATAACTATTTCGATAATAGCAGCAGTAATGACTGTTGTAGGGTACTCTATAAATAATACAATTGTAATTTTAGATAGACTTAGGGAAAATATAAAGTTTAAAACCAGGGAACCGTTTGAAAATTTAATAAATATGAGCATTAATCAGTCTCTGTCCAGAACGATAAACACAACCTTAACTACTATTATTCCCATTTTAACCTTATATTTTTTCGGGGGAAATATCCTTTCTGATTTTGCTTTAGCCTTGTTTATAGGAATGGTTGCCGGGACTTATTCTTCAATTTTTATTGCCAGCCCATTATTATTAGAGTGGAATAAAATATTTAAGATACACCAAAAAGGCATAAAAATTTCCAGGGAAAAGGGCAAAAAGTAATTATTTTATTGCATGGTAAGATAAAAAATGTCAGAATTTAATATATTAGGTAAAACATTGTTATTTTTTGGAGCAGCACTGATTATATTAGGAGGCATATTTTTATTAGCAGGTAAGTTACCTTTCCCTGGTAGATTACCTGGAGATATAATAATTCAAAGAAAAAATATTTTCTTTTACTTCCCTTTAGGTTTATGCATGGTAATAAGTATTATTTTTACCATCATTTTCCGAATATTTAGACATTAAAAAACGTAAAACTATATTTGTATATAGTATATCGTATATCGTGAAGAAAATAGAAGTCGGAAGTCAGAATTCAGAAGCCAGAATAAAATAGTATCTCGTGAATCGTATCTCACATTACAGCGGATAGCATTATAAACTAAAAACTTAAAGTGAGAAGCTAAAAACCATAACGTAAAATTCAAAGCTTTTTCTTCGTTTTTAGTTTTTAGTTTTGGTTTTTAGCTTTACACTTTTCGCTTTGCGCTTTTTTACTATACACTAAAGACTTCACGTTATCTTTACGCGATACGCAATGCGATATACGCAATACGATATACGATATACGAAATACGAGAAAGGAGCATAAATAAAATAGAGTGGTGTATATCAAAAGAAGATAAAAAATTGCAATCAGAGTTATCCAAAGAATTAAATATATCTCCAATTTTAGCACAATTACTAATAAACAGAGGAACAAAGGAAGTTTTAAGTGCTAGGAGATTCTTAAAGGCAGATCTTAAAGATTTGAGAGATCCTTATATCTTTCAAGATATGGAGAAAGCTGTTGAAAAAATATTAGGAGCGATAAATAACAATGAAAGAATATTGATCTACGGAGATTACGATGTCGATGGAATCACCAGCGTTGCCTTATTGTTTTCAATATTGAGGGAATTTACTACCAATTTGTACTACTATATACCTAATCGCTTTCAAGAGGGATATGGACTAAATGAAGAAGCCATAGATATCGCTTTTAAAAATAATATTAAATTAATTATTACCGTTGATTGTGGAATTAGTTCTATTTCTGAAGTAGAGAGAGCAAATAATTATGGTATAGATGTGATAGTTACCGATCATCACCAACCCCAAAAAGACATTCCTTCTGCAATAGCAATAATAAACCCCAAATGCGATACAAGTTATCCTTTTAAGGAATTGGCAGGAGTGGGTGTAAGTTTTAAAGTAGCTCAGGCTTTATATTCAAAATTGGGAAAAAACCAGGATGATTTACAAAACCTGCTTGATTACGTTGCATTAGGGTCGATTGCTGATTCCGTTCCTATTATCGATGAAAATCGTATTTTAATTAAATACGGGTTAAAGGCACTTAATCAAACCAAGAAAGAGGGTTTGAAGGCGTTAATAATGGAGAGCGGAGTAAATTATGGTAATTTAGGTACTAAAGAAGTTAATTTTGCCCTTGCTCCCCGAATAAATGCAGCAGGAAGGTTGGATGATTCTAAATTAGCTTTAGAATTGTTGCTTACTGATTCTGAGTACAAGGCTACATATTTATCCCGGAAATTAAGTGAAATAAACAAACATAGACAGGAAATTGGAGATAATATTTTAAGAGAAGCCAGGAAATTTGCTTCTATACAAGTAAAAGAAGAAGATAATAAAGTATTGGTTCTTGCATCAGAAAATTGGAATCAAGGGGTAATCGGCATAATAGCCTCCAGATTAGTAGATGAATTTAATCGTCCCGCAATTATTATTTCCAAAAAAGATGGCATAGCAAAAGGTTCAGGAAGGAGTATTAAAGGTTTTCATTTATATAACGTTTTAGAATCGTGCCAGGATATTTTAATAAATTTTGGTGGGCATGAGTTAGCCGCAGGTATTACTATAGAGTCTAATAAAATTCCTGAGTTTAAATCAAGGATAAATGAAATATCTCAAGATTTCATTAAAGAAGATGATCTAAGTCCAGAATTAAAAATAGATGCCCAGATTTCACTGAACAATATTAATTTTGGCTTGGTAAAAGATATTAATGTTTTAGAACCATTTGGGACTGGGAACCCTCAGCCCGTCTTTTGTAGTTACAAAAATATAATATCTGATTGGAGGATGGTTGGTGAAAAGAGGGAGCACCTAAAAATAAAAATTAAGGAAGAGCACAGAACGTTAGAAGGGATAGGATTTAAATTAAGCAGAATAGGAAACCAAATATTTCCCGAAAATAAAGTAGTAGATTTAGCTTTTAATATCGAAGTAAATAAGTGGAATGGAACGGAAAATGTTCAATTAAATATAAAAGATATAAAAACTATTTTTTAGGAGGCATATAAAAGTGATAGACTTAAAAGAAAAAATTAGAAATATCCCAGATTTTCCAGTAAAAGGAATACAATTTAAAGATATTACCACTCTATTAAAAGATAGGGAAGCATTTAAATGTAGCATTGATGAAATAACTAGGCATTGCAGTAAATACCAGATTGATTATATTGCGGGAATAGAAGCTCGAGGTTTTATTATAGGTGCTCCCGTAGCTTATCAATTAGGGATTGGGTTTTTGCCTGTTAGAAAACCAGAAAAATTACCTAGTGAAGTAGAGAAGATATCTTACGAGTTAGAATATGGGGAAAATATTTTGGAAATACATAAAGACGCTATAGATAGCGGAGACAAGATCATGGTTGTTGACGACCTTCTCGCTACAGGCGGCACCACAGCTGCGGTATTTAAACTAATTAAAAAATTAGGAGGAAAGGTTATAGGTGCTTCCTTTATAGTTGAACTTGCATTTTTAAATCCCCGAGAAAAATTAGAAGGATATGATATTTTTTCTTTGGTGCAGTATGATTAATTGACTAATATCGTATCTCCTATTCTAGCGTTTAGTGTGTAGCCTATTTGGTTAGTTGGT
>JADBKX010000172.1:13198-20248 GCA_014894735.1 Candidatus Sediminicultor sextus
GTAACTAACTAACAACACTTCAATTAAAGAAGGTGTAAATTATTTCTCAATTCACTTTAATAAGATATATCTTAAAAAGAATATCCCAATATGCCCCTCAAGCTGATTTGAGCTTAGTAAAAAAAGCCTACAGATATTCAGTAAAAGCCCACCGGGAACAAAAGCGGTATTCTGGAGAACCTTACACCTCGCATCTTTTAGAAGTAGCTAAAATATTGGTTGATTTAGAGCTTGATGTAATTACTATTGCAGCGGGGATTTTGCATGATATAATTGAGGATACTGATACTTCATTATCTACCATTAAAGAAGAATTTGACGAAGAAATAACCATGTTAGTTAATGGTGTCACTAAATTAAGTAGAATTTCTTTTAAAACACAAGAAGAACAACAAGCTGAAAATTTTCGTAAAATGTTTTTGGCTATGGCAGAAGATGTAAGAGTTATTCTGATAAAATTAGCAGATCGCCTGAACAATATGAGAACTCTACAGTATATACCCCCCCACAAGAGATTAAAAGTAGCTCGAGAAACACTGGAAATTTACGTTCCCATTGCCAATAGATTGGGTATTTCCAGGATTCAGTGGGAATTAGAAGACCTTTCTTTACGTTATTTAGAACCAATAAAATACAAAGCGGTAGTTACTAGTATTGCAGAAAATCGATTAGAAAGAGAGAAATATGTTGAATCGATAAAAGAGGTTATACAAAAAGAGCTACAAAAGGTAAAGATTCAGGCGGAGATTAAAGGTCGTCCTAAAAATATCTATAGCATCTATAAGAAGATGGAAAAAGGGGAAAAAGATTTTTTCCAGATATATGATTTAATTGCAATGAGAATAATTTGCAATTCTGTCAGAGATTGTTATGCGGTTTTGGGATTATTACATTCAATTTGGAAACCTATGCCCGGTAGATTTAAAGACTATATTGCTATGCCTAAATCAAATATGTATCAGTCTTTGCATACTACAGTGATTACTTCTAAAGGCGAGCCTTTAGAAATACAAATCCGCACTTGGGAGATGCATAAAACTGCTGAATACGGAATAGCTGCTCATTGGAAATATAAGGAGAAGGTTGATTTAAAAAAGGATAAGAAATTAGAAGATAGGCTTTCCTGGTTAAGACAGATATTGGAATGGCAGAAAGATTTGAAAGATCCCAAAGAATTTATGGAAAACTTAAAGATTGGTCTTTTTCAGGATGAAGTTTTTATTTTTACTCCCAAAGGTGATGTAAAGATATTACCCTCTGGTTCTACGCCTATAGATTTTGCCTATCTTATCCATACAGATGTAGGGCATAGTTGTGTAGGGGCTAAAGTTAATAAGAAGATAGTACCTTTGGATTATAAATTAAAGAGCGGAGACATTTTAGAGATATTAACTTCCAAATCAAGCCGAGGTCCCAGTAGAGATTGGCTAAAGATAGCTAAGACATCAGGGGCAAAAAATAGGATTAGAATCTGGTTTAAAAAGGAGATGAGAGAGGAAAATATTCAAAAAGGAAAAGAACTTTTTGAAAAAGAGATGGGAAAATATAAAATTGAAACCTCCTCCGAGCTTACTAAAAAGTTAAAAGAAGTGAGTATTGAATTAGGTTTTACCGAATTAGAATCAATGTTTGAAAATATTGGGTACGGGAAATTGACTCCTTATCAGGTTTTATCTAAAATAATCCCCCAAGACAAAATTTCTCCAATTATCCCCTTGGTTAAACCGAAAAAAAGAATTGATCAAGGAATAAGAGTTCAAGGGATTAATGATATGATGATAAGATTTTCTCGATGCTGCAATCCGGTTCCCGGTGATGAAATAATTGGTTATATTACCAGGGGGAGAGGTGTATCTATACATAAGGCAGACTGTTCTAATGTAGATTTTGTTTCTGCCGAAAAAGATCGGTTGGTTAAAGTAGAGTGGATAAAGACAGAAGAGCTATTTTACCCTGTAAAGATAAAAATAATTGCTGATGACCGTCCGAATTTAGTATCTGATATCATGCTAATTTTTTCCAGCCTTAAAATTACAGTTAGCGCCGTAAATGCCAGAACTGATAAAAATAATATTGCTAATATAGATGTAACAATTTCTATTACCAATCTTGATCAGCTTCAAGAAATAATACAGAAAATAAAAAAAATAAAAAGCGTATTAATTGTAAAGAGAGTAACAACTTTTTAGTTGATAAATTAGGAAGAAAAATCTTTTATCCGAGGAATAAATAATGAGAGTAGTAGTGCAGAGAGTAAAAAAGGGGTCAGTAGAGATTGAAGAAAAAGAAATAGGGAAAATAGAAAAGGGTTTGGTAATCCTTTTAGGGGTGGGTCAGAATGATAGAGAAAAAGATGCAGAATACCTGGCTGAAAAAATAGTAAATTTACGTATATTTGAAGATAAAGAAGGGAAGATGAATCTTTCTGTGAGAGATATAAATGGCCAGATTTTGGTCATATCTCAATTTACTTTATATGGGGATTGTAAAAAAGGAAGGCGCCCGAGCTTTATTTCTGCGGCTCTTCCTGATAAAGCAGTAAAATTATATGATTATTTTGTAAAATATATAAAAAATTATGGTCTTAAAATTGAAACCGGAGAATTTCAAGCCATGATGTTGGTAAAAATTTTTAATAATGGCCCGGTTACCATTCTCTTGGATAGTAAAAGTTAATTTAGAAATAAATCAACCTCTTTAGGGAGAAATTATAATGAAGTTACCACTTATTATAGGACATAGAGGAGCAAAAGGAATTGCTCTTGAAAATAGCCTTTCCGGTTTTAAAAAAGCAGTAGAGTTAGGGATAGACGGAGTAGAATTGGATGTACACCTTACCCAAGATGGAAAATTAATCGTAATCCATGATATAGATTTAAAAAGATTAACCGGATTAAGAATTCCCATTAAGCAGTGTACCTTTAAAGAATTAAAAAAATACGACATTTCTAAATTTTTTACTAAAAATCAAGAAAAAATGATGGAGAAATTGCCGGAAGAGAAGAAATATTTTTTAGAATTAAGAACAATTCAAGCTAATTCGTTTTATCTGAATATTTACGAGCAATTAACTAGGAAGAAAATTAGTTTTTATTTACATCGGGATGGTAAGAGATTTGATGTAGTTAGAAAACTTTTTTTCTCAAGAAATGATGGAAAGAAGGTTTGCTTCAAACAATTAAAAATTAAAAAGAGGGACATACTTGACTTAGAAAAAGGCAAGGTGAGGAAGTATCACAATGAACAGATACCTTTGCTTAGGGATGTACTTAAAATATTGAAGGGAAAACTTTTTGTAAATATAGAAATTAAGGGAGGGGAGAAGATTTATCCGGGTATTATAGATGAGTTAGTAAAAGAGACAGAGAGTTTTGGATATAATAATATTCTTTTTTCATCTTTTGATAGAGATACGGTAATCTTGCTAAAAGAGAGATATCCTGAGCTTAAAGCAAATGGACTGTATGCTAAATGGATAAATCCAAAAAGATATATTAATGGATTGGATGGGTTAAATCCTTGCACTTTTTGCTGTAAAGAAGAACTTGTTTCTTATTTGCATCAGCTGGAAAAAACGGTGTATGTATGGACAGTTGATAAAGATATAGATATGGTACGCTTTATTTTATATGGAGTGGATGGAATTATTACTAATTATCCTCAGATTCTAAAAAAAATAAGTAAAGCAATACAATCTGTTTTAGAAGATTTTTAATAAAGGATTTTTCTATCTGAGAAGATGAAGACTGTTTTAATCATTTGAATTGTTTATAGAGGATTCTATTAAACGAAAGGATTGCAGAAGAAATGTTTCTAAAAAGATTAATAGTAGGAGTGTTAGAAACTAATTGTTATTTAATTAGTTGTAAAAAGACTAAAAAAGCAGCGGTAATTGATCCAGGAGGAGAAGATGAGGTAGATTTAATTTTAAATCTTTTACAAAAAAATAATTTTGATTTGAAATATGTTATAAATACCCATGGACATATCGACCATATTGCTGGTAATAATTTGCTTAAAGCTAAGACCGAAGCTTTATTATTAATCCATAGGTTAGATGCTGATATGCTAGTTGATGCCAATAAAAATTTCTCTTCCTCTATGGGTAAAGAAATATGCTCACCTCCCGCAGATAAGCTTTTAGAAGAGGGAGACGAGATATCTTTAGGCACATTAAATTTAATAGTAATTCACACGCCGGGTCATACCATGGGAGGAATTTCTCTTGTTTCAAATAATATTGTCTTTACTGGTGATACTTTATTTGCCGGGGGTATTGGTCGAACCGACCTACCCGGTGGTTCTTACCAAGATCTAATAAAATCAATTAAAGAAAAATTATTGATTTTAGGTGATGATAAGTTAATTTATCCTGGGCATGGCCCGGGTTCGACTATAGGTAAGGAGAGAAGAACAAATCCATATTTGAAAAATTGACCAATTCTTCAATTTGCCAATTCACCAATTAATATAGTCTATAGTAAATAGTCGTTAGAATATAGTTAGCGTAGAGCGTACAGCGTTTAGCGTATAGGAAGGATATAAATCAATAAACTAAAAACACAAAGCAAAACTCGTTACTTATCACACATTACTCATCAATGTATTTTATTTGCTAAATACTAATTAATAGAAAGGAGTGTAAAAAATGAATTATGGAATAAAGGATATTGGTTTGGCTAATAAAGGGAAGGATAAAATTGAATGGGCTGAAAAACAGATGCCCGTTCTCTCTAGTATAAGAATGAGATTTAGTAAAGAAAAACCTCTAAAGGGAATTAGAATATCCGCTTGCCTGCATGTAACTACCGAGACAGCTAATCTGGTGAGAACTTTAAAAGAAGGAGGTGCAGAAGTGTCTCTATGTGCTTCCAATCCTCTAAGTACCCAGGATGATGTAGCAGCTTCCCTGGTAAAAGATTTTGGAATTTCTGTATTTGCTATCAAGGGAGAGGATAAGGATACTTATTATCAGCATATTGAAAAAGTGCTAAACTGTAAGCCTAATATCACCATGGATGATGGGGCTGATCTGGTTTCAACTATTCATTCTCAAAAGAAAGAGCTAATTAAAGACATTATTGCTGGTACTGAAGAAACCACTACCGGAGTTATTCGATTAAGAAGTATGGAAAAAGATAAAGCTTTAAAGTATCCGATTATTGCGGTAAATGATGCTCAGACTAAATATCTCTTCGATAATAGATATGGTACCGGACAGAGTACCATCGATGGTCTGCTAAGGGCAACTAATATTTTAATTGCCGGTAAAAAATTTGTTATTTGTGGATATGGCTGGTGTGCTCGAGGTTTAGCAATGAGAGCTAATGGTATGGGAGCCCAGGTGATAATTACTGAAGTCGATCCCATGAAAGCATTGGAAGCAGTAATGGACGGCTACCAGGTTATGCCCATAAAAGAGGCAGCCAAAGTCGGAGATATTTTTATAACCCTGACCGGTGATATAAACGTAATATCAACAGAAGAGTTTCCTTTAATGAAGGATGGAGCAATTTTGGCTAATTCAGGGCATTTTAATGTAGAGATCAACATAGGAGCTTTAGAAAAATTATCAGTAAATAAAAATAAAATTAGAGAGTATATTGAGGAGTATACTTTAGAAAACGGAAAAAAGATAAATCTTCTGGCGGAAGGAAGACTACTGAATTTATCCGCTGCTGAAGGGCATCCGGCAAGTGTGATGGATATGAGTTTTGCCAATCAGGCCTTATCCGCTGAATATTTGGTAAAAGAAGGGGAAAATCTACAGAAAAAGGTTTATTGCGTTCCCGAGGTTATTGATAAGGAGATTGCCAGATTAAAATTAGAATCGATGGGAATAAAGGTTGATAAACTTACCGAAGAACAAGAAAAATATCTTTCTTCCTGGCAAATGGGAACCTAATTCGTCGTTCGTATCTCGTATTTAGTATCTCGTTAGAGAAATAACCTTAAGATATAAAAATTTATTAATTTTTAATTTTAATTACGTATTTTTTCCGAGATACGATTCACGAGATACGAGATACGGATTAAATAAAGGTTAGTAGGAATAATCAAAGTATGATAGAATATATAACAGAAGGGATACTTAATTTTGTTTTTCCCTTAGATTGTAAGATATGTGAAAAGCCTATCCGAGAATCTAAGGGATACTCAATCTGTGAGGATTGTTTTAAAACTATTGAATTAATCGAACATCCATATTGTATAAAGTGTGGAAAACCTTTAATACCTACTGATTTTTTTAAACAAAACAGAGAAATCTTGTGCCTTGATTGTAAAAGAAAAAAATATTCCTTTGAATTCTCTCGTTCTACGGGAATATACGATAAGGTATTAAAAAAATGTATTCATCTCCTTAAATATTACGGAGAGAAAAAGTTGGCTAAACCATTAGGAAAGTTAATGGTGGATTATTTATTAAAAAATAATGAATTTGAAAATAAATTTGACTTAATTATTCCTGTTCCTTTACATAAGAATGATTTAAAGAAAAGGGGATTTAATCAGTGTGTTTTGCTGAGCAAAATCATAGGAGATTATTTTTCTATCCAGGTTGGAGAAAGTGTTTTAATAAAGAAAAAGATAACCCCCTTTCAGGTTAATTTATCCAAGAAAGAAAGGGAGAAAAATATACTTAAAGCTTTTTCGGTAGAAAAACCAGAAGAAATTAATGGGAAAAATATTCTGATTTTAGATGATGTGTTTACTACTGGAGCTACCGTAGAAGAATGTGCTAAAGAATTAATAAAATCTCGAGCTAATAATATATTTGTTTTAACTTTAGCCCGAACTGTATAAAGCTTATATACCGCCTCTCCTTAGAGCTGTGGTTGAAAGTCGAAGCCAGTCGCAGGCGAAACGACCCACGTAAGGTAACTTTGGTTACTGAGCATGGTGCGGCTTTGGAGTAAGTCCTGCCTTAACCCTAACAGGTTAGAACAATAAGAGAAGAGTAGTAGTGAAGGACAAATTTCCTGAGCAAACCTCTCAGCAGGCGAGTGTGGGGGCAAAGACCAGGTCAGTCTAAGGAAAGGCGGATAAAAT
>JADBKX010000172.1:20348-36836 GCA_014894735.1 Candidatus Sediminicultor sextus
AGCAGGCGAGTGTGGGGGCAAAGACCAGGTCAGTCTAAGGAAAGGCGGATAAAATATATTTAAATAGTTAATGAAGAGAAAATACTTAGAAGATAAAGGGATAAATTAAATTAATAATATTTTAAAAAAAATTAAAAATAAAAAAGGGTTTTTTGTTTAGACGGAGAATATATATATTAAGTAAAATAAACTATTACTAAGGAGGAAAGAGATATGAAAATTACTTTCAAAGGAAAACATATTGAAGTGACAGATGCGATGCGTAATTATATTGAAAAAAGGTTAAACAAGATCGATAGACATTTTGATCATATCTTAGAAGTAATAGTAACTTTAAGCGTAGAGAAAAATAGACAAATTGTTGAAGCAACCTTGCAGGCAAGTAGAGCTTTGATTAGAGCAGAAGAAGAAACAGATGATATGTATGCTTCCATAGATAAAGTAGTAGATAAATTAGAAAGACAGATACAGAAGTATAAAGAAAAATATTTTCAGAAACCTCACCCCGGCTCAGGAAGAAAAGGGTTGGTTAATGAAGGAGTTAATGTTGAAGATAGTGAGCCGGATAGGATTGTTAAAATTGTAAAGACTAAAAGATTTGCTATTAAACCGATGTCAGTAGAAGAAGCGGCAATGCAAATGGATTTATTGGGACACAATTTTTTTGTTTTTGCTAATGATAATACCAATAAAGTAAATGTTCTGTATAAAAGAAAAGACGGGAATTTCGGGCTGATTGAGCCGGAATTTTAAGGAGGAATCTATGGAGAAAAATAAATTACATACATTTCGTAATTTTATAATTCCCCGACGCTTTAATTACGAAGTAGAAGATATAGAAAAATCGTTAAAAGATCTGAACGATATTCTATTTGCGAAAATGGTATTATCAGAGGATGGAGACATAAAAGAGATTCATATCATTACTAAAGATTCTTCTAACCCCAAAAGAATTACCCGGGATATTGAATCGTTTTTATTAGCCAAATATAATATTCAAGTAGATTATAGAAAAATTAGTATAGCACAAGTAAAGGATAAAGAAATAAGGGATGGGCAAATAAAGGAAGAAGAATCAGAATCTTCTTTAAGACTTAAATTCTCTGATATTAAAGTAGGAGCTATTGGTAATCAGTTTGAAGTTTGTGTAAAATTAGAAAGTAATGGAAAGATATATGAAGGTAAAGTATCTGGAAAAAATTGGGACAATAATCGGGAGTATTTAGTAGCTAAAGCTGCCTTAGAGGGGATAAGTTCTTGTTTAGATGGTTCAATTTTCTTTCAAGTAGATGAAATAAAAAAGATTGAGTTAGACAGTAAAGAAATAATAGTAGTTTCTATTAATCTAATCGATTCAAAAAGAAAGGAAAATTTAGTAGGTTCTACGGTAATTAAAGATGACTTCAATAAGGCAATAGTAAAAGCAATCCTTCAAGCTACTAATCGTAGAATTTTTACAAAAGAAAAATAAATAAAAAATTAGGTCGGTGAGGCCCTTATTTACAACTAATAATATAATAAAAGATGTAATAGTGTCTTTGAGCGAAGCGAAGCGGTTTTGAAATTTCGAAAGAAAAATAGAAACCGTGGAGGTGCTAAAGATGAAGATTAATAAGGCAAAACTAATCAGCCTGTTAATTAGTGTCATGGCTTTACTATTAGCTGGTGGCGCTAAACTTAGCTGGAAATAATATAGAATAATAGAGGCCCACCGGCCTAATTTATTTATACTCAAAGGGGGTAATGTTAATTTGCCTTTAAAATTAAAAATTTATATTGGGGTAATAATAGCATCAGCTATTGCCCTTTTTATATATTTAATACCTTCTTTACCTTCATTGTCTAATATATGGCTTGTACTTATTTTTTTTCTTGCCATATCTGCCTTTGCTGAATTTATTCCTGTAGATTTGCCTGTAAGTGGAGCTGTAAGTATAGGTTTTCCCATTGATTTTGTGCTGATTTTGGTCTATGGACCAGCATTTGCAATATTAATAACTGCTTTGGGTGCATTAATAGGTGAAATAATTGAAAGGAAAGTATCATGGTATAAAATAATATTTAACGCTTCTCAATTTGCATTATCAGCAGGGATAGCAGGCATGGCGTATCAAGGGTTAGGTGGAGTAGTTGGAGCAGTTAATTTGACTAATTACATAATTCCTGCAATAGTCTGTGCTATTGTATATTACTTAGTTAATTCAAACTTATTTATATTTGTAATCCATTTAGCTGAAGGAATATCCATATGGTCTATTTGGAAAACTCAACTTAAAGGGATAATCGCCACCTATATAGCTTTAGCTCCAATAGGATTTATAATGGCGATGGTATATGTAACTATAGGAATATGGGGAATTATCCTATTTTTCTTCCCCCTAATTTTGGCTCGTCGTTCTTTTGAACTATATACCAAAATGCGCAAAGTATATTTAGAAACCATTCGTGCTTTAGCAGCAGCCATTGATGCCAAAGACCCCTATACTAAAGGTCACTCAGAAAGAGTGTCGGAAACCTCTATAGCTTTAGCTCAAGAATTGAATTTATCTGATCGGGACATTGAGAATATAGAATATACTGCTTTACTGCATGATATAGGGAAGATTGGCATAGCGGATAGTATTTTAGGTAAGAAAGACAGCCTAACCAGCCAAGAGTTTGATAAAATAAAAGAACATACAATTATGGGGGCAAACATTATAGAACCGGTAGATTTTTTAAAGAATTCCTATTGGGCAATTTATCATCATCATGAAAGATATAATGGCAAAGGATATCCGGATGGAATAAAAAGTGAAGATATACCTATATTAGCTCGAATAATTGCCGTAGCCGATGCCTTTGATGCCATGGGCTCTGACCGTCCTTACAGAAAAAAGTTAAATAAAGATAAAATATTAAAGGAACTAAAGGATCAATCTGGAAAACAGTTTGACCCCAAAGTAGTTAAAGCTCTTATTTCGGTTCTTGATAAAGAAAGAGAAGAATAAATGTTATATGTCTATATGATAATTATTTCTATTATAATAGGACTGCTTCGTAATGGTAAGTTAAGCAGTTTGAGCCAGATTTCGCTAAAGAGAATAGAATTAATAGTATTAGCCTGCTTAATTCAAGCTGGATTGATCTTTCTGGGATCAAAAAAAATTAAATTTATTCTTGATTACAGTTCTTATATGATAATTTTCTCTTATATTGTGCTCCTATTAGCAGTTTGGAATAATAAAAAGTTAAAAGGAATGAAAATTATCTTCCTGGGAATAGTATTTAATTTTATAGTTATTGTAGCTAATGGCGGCCATATGCCAGTATTATTGAGTAGTTTATATAAAGCAGGATTAAATGATTTTGCCCTTGTATTAAAAGAAGGTACCTATGTTACCCATACTCTGATAACTGAAAAGACTTTATGTGCATTTTTAGCTGATGTTATTCCATTGTCTCCCCCTTGCCCTGACCCTTCAGTGGTAAGTGCGGGAGATTTTTTAATGTTTTATGGGGTGTTCAGTTTATTTCAAAATGCAATGTTGAAGAAAGAACTGAATCCAGAAGAGAATGAACAGAAGTCAGAAGCCAGAATTCAGTATTCAGAATAATCTTAAATTTTAAATTATAGATTTATAATTATGTATAGATTATCATAATCCTTCTGACTCCTGACTCCTGAATTCTGGATACCTAATTAATTACAAAATATTTTTAAACTTTTCGCTAAAAAAAATAAAAAGGAATTAAATAATTATGTTTGATTGGACAAAAAAGATATTTGGTGACCCTGACGAAAAGGAATTAAAAAGACTGCAACCTATTGTGGAAAAGATAAACAGTTATGAACCAGATATTTTAAAATTAAATGATGAGGAATTAAAAAACAAGACTCCTGAATTTAGAGAGAGATTAGGTAAAGGGGAAACTCTGGATGATATTCTTCCTGAAGTTTTTGCAGTCGTTCGAGAAGCAGCTGAACGAGTTACCGGAATGAGACCTTTCGATGTTCAGATTATAGGGGGAATTGTTTTATACCAGGGTAAAATAGTCGAGATGGCTACCGGAGAAGGTAAAACTTTGGTAGCTAATATGCCGGCATATTTAAATGCTTTGAGCGGCAATAGTGTGCATATTGTTACCGTAAATGATTACTTGGCTAAAAGAGATAGATATTGGATGGGTGGAATTTACGAGTTATTAGGATTAAAAGTAGGTTTAATCCAGCATGACATGAGAATCGATGAACGGAAGGAAGCTTATGAATCAGATATAACCTATGGAACTAATAATGAATTTGGTTTTGATTATTTAAGAGATAATATGGCAGTTCGTCTGGAAGATGTGGTTCAAAAAGGTTATCATTTTGCTATTGTTGACGAAGTGGATAGTATTTTAATCGATGAAGCCAGGACTCCTTTAATTATTTCTGGTCCTTCTGAGGAGTCGACCAAAATGTACCAGCAAGCAAACAAGATTGCTACTCGATTACAGAAAGAGGAAGATTATAAAGTATATGAAAAGGAAAAGACAATCACTATAACCGAAGAAGGAGTTACCCGTATCGAAGGGTTGTTGCAGATAAATAACCTATATGATGAGAAAAATATAAATGTACAACATCATATTATCCAAGCCCTAAAGGCACAAAGATTATTTAAAAGAGATGTTGATTATATAGTAAAAGATGGAGAGGTGATCATTGTAGATGAATTTACTGGAAGATTAATGTTTGGGAGACGATATAGTGATGGCCTTCATCAAGCTATTGAGGCAAAAGAAGGAGTAGTGATTGCTGGCGAAAATCAGACTCTGGCTACAATAACTTTCCAGAATTATTTTAGATTATACAAAAAACTTAGTGGTATGACCGGTACAGCTAAGACTGAAGAGGAGGAATTTATCCATATCTACAACCTACCGGTAGTGGTAATTCCTCCTAATAAAAAATTAATCAGGAATACTTATACAGATGTTATCTATAGAACTGAAAGAGAAAAGTTCAGAGCGGTTATTGAAGAGATAGTTGAAGTTCACAAGATGGGAAGGCCTATTTTGGTAGGAACAGTATCAATCGATAAGTCAGAAACATTGAGTAAATTATTAAAGAAAGAAAATATTGAACACAATGTCCTGAATGCAAAAAATCACGAAAGAGAAGCAGAGATAATAGCTCAAGCAGGTCAAGGTAGGAATGTAACTATTTCCACTAATATGGCTGGGCGAGGAACTGATATTGTATTGGGTGAAGGGATAGCTAAATTAGGAGGTTTGCATGTAGTTGGAACGGAAAGACATGAAGCCAGGCGTATTGATAATCAGTTAAGGGGCAGATCAGGAAGACAGGGTGATCCCGGCTCTTCTCGCTTTTTCCTTTCTTTGGAAGATGATCTCATGCGACTTTTTGGTTCTGATAGAATATCGGGAATTATGGAAAAATTAGGCATGGAAGAGGATATTCCCATCGAGCATCCTTTAGTTACCAGATCAATAGAGAGTGCTCAGAAAAAAGTAGAGGGGAGAAATTTTGAGATAAGAAAACAGCTTTTAGATTTTGATAATGAAATGGAATATCAAAGGAAGGTAATCTATGAGCAACGGAGAATGGTTTTAGAAAGTAAAGATGTTAAAAAGCATATTTTAGAGATGGTAAAAGATACAATTGAAAATATATTGCAAAACTACACTAATAAAGAAATATATCCTGAAGAATGGGATTGGTCAGGGCTTAAAGATCATATTAACCAAATTTTCGCCATTTCATTGAGTATTCCCAAGGAAGAAATTCCTAAGTTATCTATTACTAAATTGAAAGATATTCTAACAGAAAAAACCTTTGATATATATGAATTACGGGAAAAAGAATTTACACCACCTTTGATGAGACAAATTGAAACGATGATTGTTCTTCGGGTGGTAGATCGGGAATGGAAAGATAATCTACGACGTTTAGATGAATTAAAACAGGGTATAGGTCTAAGGGCCTATGGACAGAAAGACCCATTGATGGAATATCACTTTGAAGCTAATAATATGTTTCAAGATATGATCAACAGTATAAAAGAAGAAGTAGTAAAATTTATTTATAAAGTCAGGCTTAAAAAAGAAGAATCTCAAGGGGTTAGCCAGGAAAGAAGAGAAACACCTACTCCTATAGTTAGCAGTCAAACAAAAAAATTACCTTTTATTAAAAGGAAAGGATTAGAAGAGGGAGAAGGGCAAAAGAAGAAAAAGATAGGGAGAAATGACCCTTGCCCTTGTGGTAGTGGATTAAAGTATAAACATTGTTGCGGAAAAAATATATAATACAATTAGATAAAAATCTTTTTATGATTATTTTGCTTAATAGAAAAATTATAAATTAAATTACTTATCAAGATTTTAATAGCGAAGTAATCTAATTTTATTTTAGATAAAAGTGAGAAAATTTTACCAGCATTAAAAGATTAAAATTAAGAGAAGTAGGAAATAGAAAGGAAGGCAGATAAAATGATAGAGGAATTACAAAATAAGCTGGAGCAACTTCGTAAAAAAATTGACGAAATGGGGACTTATCTTTGACTTATCTGTAAAAGAGAGTGAAGTAAAAAAATTAGAAAAAGAGATGTCCAAAGGGTCTTTCTGGTCTGATCAGGAAAATGCCCAGGAAGTTACCAAAAAAGTTAAGGAACTAAAAAACACTATAGGCGAATTTAAGGAGTTAAAGAACAACTTAGAAGAATTAGCAATACTCTTAGAGCTCAATCTGGAAGAAGACAGGAAAGAAATTTGGGAAGAGATAGAGCAAAAAGTAAAGGTTTTAGAAAAAGATATCGAGAAAAAAGAATTAATTGTTTTGTTTGATGGTAAATATGATACTAATAATGCTATAGTTACTATTCGATCAGGTGCTGGTGGCACAGAATCTCAGGATTGGGCTGAAATGTTACTGAGGATGTATCTGAGATGGTCAGAGAAAAATGGATATATCAGCAAGATAATAGAGATCTCACCCGGTGAGGAAGCCGGGATAAAGAATGTTACTTTCACTATTAATGGAAACCATGCTTTTGGATATTTAAAAGCAGAAAAAGGAATACATCGTCTGGTTAGAATTTCTCCGTTTGATGCTAATAGAAGAAGACATACTTCTTTTGCCTCGGTGGAGGTTATCCCTGAAATTGAACAAGAAGTAGAGGTTGAGATTAAGGAATCAGATTTAAGGATAGATACTTATCGAGCCACAGGGGCAGGGGGTCAGCATGTTAACACCACTGATTCTGCGGTAAGAATAACCCATTTACCCACCAATATTGTAGTACAATGTCAAAATGAAAGATCTCAATACAGTAACAAAATGACTGCAATGAAAATTTTACGGGCAAGATTGTTTGAAAATTACCAGCAAGAAAAAGAAAAAGATTTAAAAGAGGTTAGAGGTAAAAAGAAAGACATTGCCTGGGGAAGCCAGATACGTTCTTATGTATTTCAACCCTATCAGATGGTGAAAGACCATCGGACAGAAGTGGAAAGCGGAAATTTAAAGGCAATTATGGATGGCGAAATCAATTGCTTTATTGAAGCCTATTTAAAGAGCAAGAAAAAAGATTAAATTATATAGATAAGGTAGGGCAGGTTCATCCACAAGTAACAAATAATGGTTTTTGACTGTTGTTGATACGGGTTGGTTACTTCTTCTCATCTTATTCATTAATTATTCAAACGGTTAACAGGCAAACTGGCCACCGGCAAACCAGTGCATTAGCTTTAAGGAGGGGAGAATGATTAAAACTTATAATCCTAAAGAAACCAGGAAGTGGTTGGAATATTCTTCTTTATTGATGGGAGTTATTTTAATAATATGGGGGGTTATCAGCCATCAAACCATTTTATTAGTTTTAGGTTTCTTCTTTATATTGGTTGTGTCTAATAAAACTGAAATAATTATTAATAATAAAGGAATAGTGATAACTACTACGACTTTATTTTTAATGAAAAGAAAAGATAGACTTAATTTTAAAGAAATGGACTCTGTAGAGATTAGAAAGGGTGCAGAAAAATCTATAGTATATTTTATGAGGGGGTGGAAGGGCAGAAAGGTATTAATTAATACTATCGATTTAACTAAATTAATAAAATATATAAAAAACGAAAATCCTGAATTAATAAAATAAAGCGTATATCTTGTTTCGCAAGGAATTTAAATGATATGCACTAATTATACTCTAATCCCTATATTCTAGACCCTGTCTTATATTTTCTTTACTATATACTATATACGATATACTATATACTAATAAAATTAAGGAGGTAGATTAATGTTAATCGACAAAAAAATTAACAATTTTTTGGACGAATTAGCTTCTAATTCACCAACTCCTGGTGGTGGGAGTGTAGCTGCGTTAGCTGGTGCACTGGGAGCAGCTTTAATTTCTATGGTTGGCAATTTAACTATAGGCAAGAAGAAATATGAAGATGTAGAAGAAGATATTAAGAAAATTATAAGCTCTTCGGGAAAATTGCGCTATGAATTAAGTCAATTAATAGAAGAGGATGTTAAAGTTTTTAATAATTTTATGGCTACTTACAAGATGCCTAAGGAAACTGAAGATGAAAAAAAGATAAGGGCAGAGAAGATACAAGAATCACTAATTGAGGCAGCAAAAGTTCCTCTTAAAGTAGCTTACAAATGTCTGGACATACTGAGTCTTTCTAAAGAAGTTGCTGAAAAAGGTAATATTAATGTGGTAAGTGATGCGGGGGTTGCGGTCTTAATGGCAGAAGCAGCCTTGGAGAGTGCCATATTAAATGTGAAGATAAATTTGAGAATGATTAAAGATGAGAAAGTAAGGACAGAACTTTCCTCTTCTATAAAAGAATTACTATTAAAAGAAAAAGGGCAGAAAGAAAAGGTGCTGGAAATAGTAGAGAGTAAAATGTAAATTATTTTAGAAAATGGCGGAGAAAATAAAAATGAAAAGAAATTTTATTCAAAAGTTATGGAAGGAAAATCCAGAAGTTTTTGAATTATTAAAGGAAAGCAAGAATTTAAAAGAAGCCAGACAAAGTCTTTTTAAATTTTCTAAAGACTTAGAATGGAAATATAGAGAAGGAGAGGAGGTTTTACATAAATTAGAATATGCTGCTGCTTTAGAATCAATAGAGGTATTCAATAACCTTATTTCCTCTCGAAATGAGAAAATCGCAGGTTTTAGCACTTTAGATTATTTGAGAGGTCTAACTAAAGATAATCAAGATATAACCGAAGAAGTTAGCGACGGTTTTTTAGAAGAGTTTATTCACCTTTTTAAAACTATGAAAGGGAAAGCAGATATTTCTTCAGGATGGTTAAAGCCATTGTTAGAAAGAAATGGGGTTGAAATAATAGATTTTACCAAGGTTGAAGGCAGAGAAGCGGGGATAGCTCGTTCAAATTATTTGGATAAACTTTACGAAAAAGTTCATGTTTTTATCAACCGTTATCCTTCCGGATGTGATGAAGAACTGATTAAAGAAAGAGAAGGAAATCGTCAGAAAATTTTAGATTATTTCGGTGCAACTTTAGATGATTGGAACGACCACCAATGGCACTTAAAACATATTTTTCATAGCATGGATGATTTAGAGCATCTCAAGAAATTAGTTCTTCTTACTGGGGAAGATATGGAAGCTATTGAAATTGCTATTGAAAATAAAATACCTTTTGGAATCACCCCTTACTATCTGTCCTTATTCGATTTTTCCCGTAGTGATAGGAAAATTGATTACCAAGTAAGATCCCAGGTCATCCCTCCCATACATTATGTAACCTTAATGAAAGAACATCGTAAAGAAAGAGCATATTACTTTGATTTCATGGGCGAGCATGACACTTCACCCAAAGAATTGGTTACCAGAAGATATCCAATGATATCTATCCTAAAGCCTATTGATACCTGCCCGCAAATTTGTGTCTACTGTCAAAGGAATTGGGAAATAACCGGACCAATGATGCCTGAAGCAATGTCTAGTAAGGAGTCATTAGATAGGGCTTTAGATTGGTTTGCTAAACATACTTCCATGAAAGATGTGTTAATTACCGGTGGAGACCCTTTAGTTTTAGGTGATGAACGAATAGAACACATCATGGATAGATTATGCCAGATGGAACATGTAATAAACATAAGATGGGCAAGTAGAATTCCCGTAACTCTTCCTATGAGGATAACCGATAAATTAACCAAATTAATCGGGAGTTATTTAAAACCGGGGAAGAGAAATGTCTGCGTTGTTACCCATATTGAAGGAGCCTCTGAAGTTACTCCGGAATTAGCTGAGGCAGTGTGAAGTTTAGAAGACAGGGTATCTACGTTTACAATCAGTTAGTGTATACTCTAGAAACCAGCAGGAGGTTTCAGAATGTAGCGACGAGGATAGCGATGAAGAAAGCAGGAGTAGATTCTTATTATACTTTTTACCCTAAAGGGAAAGAAGAAACTGAAGATTATCTTGTTCCTGTTGCCCGTCTGCGGCAGGAAAGAGAAGAGGAAGCTCGATTACTACCCGGTCAATTCAGGACTGATGAACCGGTCTTTAATGTTCCTCGATTGGGTAAAAATTACATTAGGGCCTGGCAAGATAGAGAATTAATTGGAATAAACAAAGAGGGAAGAAGAATTTATCTCTGGCACCCCTGGGAAAAGGGCATAGCTTCAGTTGAGCCATATATCTATAAAGATCTTCCTATTCATAAATATCTCCAGGAACTTGCCAAAAGAGGAGAAAACATTGAAGAATACAAGTCAATTTGGTATTACTATTAAACAAAATTCCAAGAAATAAAATTGACTACAGGAGGTGGCATAAAAAGTTATAAGTGAGTTAAGTCGATACTCTTAGCAGGTTCTTTTATAATAATCCGAGCAAACTATATATTAAATATTGTAGGACTTGTTTTAATAGGAGGAACTTTAGTATCTCAGATTTTGTTTAAAAAACAAAACGGGGCTGATAAATCCACTCCCTACATTAAATTTTGTATAAAATGTTTTCGTAATCGCAATACACAATACGCAGAACGAATAAATTTTTAATTATGATATACTCTTTCCGCTTTCAGCTTCAAATCATCATAGTATATACAATGCACTAAATACTATCTACTAGATGCTATACAAAAAATTATTGTCCTACTAACGACCACTGACTATTCTACTAGCGACTAATCAATTGGCCAATTGGAAAATTAAAAGCTTTTTCTAAAAACCTATTGATTTTTTCAAAACTTATGTTATCCTTTAAAAAGATTAATCAATCAGTCCATTAGTCCAATATTAGAATAAAAATTTATCGTTTTAAAGGGGAAGTCTTTTATGAAAATTGAGATTGATAAGAAGAGCGGGATTCCTTTATATATCCAGATAAAGCACCAGATTAAGAAATTGTTAGAAGATGGAAATTTAAAGGAAGGGGAGCAACTGCCTACCGAGAGAGATTTATCAGAAAGTATACAGGTTAGCAGAAATACAGTAAGTATGGCCTACAAAGAATTAGCATTGGAGGATATAATACTATCAATCCCCGGGCGGGGAACCTTCCCTAATCCGAAAACCTCTAAGTTTACCAAATCTAAAACGAATAATAATCTATCAAAAATAGAAGAAATTATCGATGTTACTATTAATGAAGCCCTCGAGTTAAATTTTGAGTTGGGTGAGTTTAAAAAAATAGTAAATAATAAAATAGAAGAAAAAGAGAAATTATTAAAAAATATTAATATCGCTTTTATTGAATGTAATCAGGAACAATTGTATTTTTTTTCCAAAGGGATAGAATTGGGAACTGGCATTTCCATAATTCCTATATTAATAGATGAGATCTATAAAGAATCAGATATTTTTAGAGAAAAAATCAAATCTATAGATTTAGTAGTTACTACCTTTTTTCACTCTGATGAAGTTAAAAAATTTTTTGCCGATCAAAAACAGAGAGTTCTCGCCATTGCCTTAGATCCCTTAATGGAAACCATGGTAAACATTGCTCATTTATCTTCCAAAGAGAAAAGTATTGGTTTGGTATGCATTACCGATAAGTTTGCCCAAAGGGTTTTCCAGTCTATAAAACAGGCAGGAATAAAATTCTCAAGCTTTAAATTTACCATCTCTCATGATAAAGATGAAGTAAAGAATTTTTTGATTAACACAGATATAGTAATAACTTCTCCTGGAAGAAAGAAAGAAGTAGAGAAATTAATTTCTCCCCAAATTCCCCTCATTGAGTTTGTTTATGTTCCCGATAAAGGTTCTATGAGTATGTTAAAATTAGCTATTTTAGACATTAAAAGAGAAGGAGGCATGTTAGAAAAGAAATGAAGCAGGAAAAATTATTAGAAGTTTATCAAAATAATTCAGTAAAGATATCAGTTCGTAAGGGATGGTGTAAATCATGTGGTATCTGTGTTGAATTTTGTCCTAAGGATGTATTAGTTCCTGATAATCAAGGGAAGCCTATCCCTGAAAATATTGATGCTTGTATAAAATGCAGCCTTTGTGAATTGAGATGTCCGGATTTTGCTATTACAGTAGAAGGAGTGAAAGAGAAAGATGAATAATTTAAAAAAGGGAAAAAATATAAAATTATTACAAGGAAACGAAGCCTGTGCTGAAGGAGCGTTATTAGCCGGAGTTAGATTTTTTGCCGGTTATCCCATCACTCCCTCTTCAGAAATAGCTGAAAATATGGCGCGTGAATTACCTAAAATTGGCGGGAAATTTATACAGATGGAGGATGAAATTGCCAGTATGGCAGCGGTAATTGGAGCCTCTATAGCTGGATTAAAATCTCTGACTGCTACTTCGGGACCCGGAATGTGCTTGAAACAAGAAAACTTAGGTTTTGCTATTATTAACGAGATACCCTGTGTAGTAGTTAACGCTCAAAGAGGAGGTCCAAGCACCGGGTTACCGACTAAACCCTCTCAAGGTGATATGATGCAGGCAAGATGGGGAACTCATGGAGATCATCCTATTATAGCCCTCGCCCCTTCCACCGTTCACGAGATACTTACCTTAACTATCAAAGCATTTAATTTTAGCGAAAAATATAGAACTCCAGTTATTTTACTCCTTGATGAAGTAATTGCCCATATGCGGGAAAAGGTAGAGATACCTGCTCTGGAAGACATCGAAGTGATAAACCGAAAAAAACCTACTGTTCCCCCTGAAGAATATTTACCCTTTAAGCCAGATGAAGACGGAGTCCCTCCTATGGCTAACTTTGGTGAAGGATATCGTTATCATATAACTGGCTTAATTCATAATTATAAAGGTTTACCTACTTCTAACTCCCAAGAAATAGATGCTTTTATAAGGCGTTTATATAATAAGATTCAGAAGAATGCGAAGGATATTATAATGAATGAAAAATATTTTTTAGATGATGCTAAGATTGCTTTAATTGCTTACGGTTCGGTGGCAAGAGCTGCCGAAAGGACGGTAAAATTAGCTCGAGAAGAAGGGTTAAAAGTAGGTTTATTGAAATTACTAACTATTTGGCCTTTCTGTTTTGAAGAAGTAAACAAGCTGGCTCAGCAGGTAGATCTAATCATAGTTCCGGAAATGAATTTAGGTCAAATGGTTTTAGAAATAGAGAGAGCTGCTCAAGGAAAATGTCGGGTTGTACCTTATAATCGAGTAGATGGTGAATTAATTAATCCTATAGAGATATTAGGGAAGATTCGGGAGGAGATAAAGAAATGAAGACAGTAATTGATGAGTATATTAGAAAAGCGATGTTTCCCAATATGTGGTGTCCTGGATGCGGAAATGGCATTGTATTAGGAGCTATAATAAGAGCTATAGATGATTTAGGTTGGGATAAAGATGAAATTGTAGCGGTTTCTGGTATAGGTTGCTCCAGCAGGATTACCGGTTATGTAGATTTTTGTAGTATGAATACCACTCACGGAAGAGCTTTGCCTTTTGCTACTGGCATAAAAATGGCTAATCCTGATTTAAAGGTAATAGTAGTTATGGGAGATGGCGATTGTTCAGCAATTGGTGGAAATCATTTTATCCACGCAGCACGGCGTAATATCGATTTAACTGCTATAATTATTAATAATATGATTTATGGAATGACCGGAGGTCAATATTCGCCCCTTACTCCAACTGGAAAGTTTGGTTCTACTGCTCCTTATGGGAATATTGACCAATCTTTTGATTTGGCTGAATTGGCTATCGCAGCAGGGGCAAGTTATGTAGCCCGAGGAACAGTTTATAACCCTCGACAATCAACTTCTTTGATAAAAAAGGCTTTAGATAAAAAAGGATTTTCAGTAGTAGAGATAATATCTGATTGCCCTGTATCTTACGGCAAGATGAATAAAATGAAATCACCGGTAGATATGTTAAAGTGGATAAAAGATATAACCGTTTCCAAAAAAGCATGGGACGGACTTTCCCCTGATGAAAAAAGGGGGAAATATGCTATAGGCGAGTTTTTAAGTAAAGATAGACCAGACTATACTGAACTATATGAAGAGATTATCAAAAAAGCTCAGGAAAGTGGAGGCAATAAGTAATGAAAGAAAGAATCGAAATGTGTTTAAGTGGTTCCGGAGGCCAGGGGCTAATTTTGGCTGGAATAATTTTAGCCGAAGCAGCCGGCATATATGATGGAAAAGAAGCGGTTCAAACCCAGTCTTACGGACCCGAAGCCCGAGGAGGAGCCAGTAGATCAGAAGTAGTTATAAGTAATGGTGCTATAGATTATCCTAAAGTGATAAAATCAGATATCCTTTTAGCTCTAACTCAGACTGCTTGCGATAAATATGTCAAAAATCTAAATAAAGACGGTATCCTGGTTGCTGATTCTACATTAGTAACAGAGGTTCCTAATATCTCAAATAAAATATATTTATTTCCTATTGCTGAAACAGCTCAAAAAAAATTCGGAACGAAATTAGTTACCAATATTATTTCTTTAGGTATAATTGTAGGGTTAACTGAAGTGGTTTCCCAAGAAGCTATTCAAAAGGCAGTGTGTTCCAGGGTTCCAGTTAAAGCAAAGGAAGTAAACGAGAAAGCATTACTCTTGGGGTTTGATATTGCTAAAGATTTAAAAGTAAAAAATAAGAAATCAGGCAACAAGATAAATTAAAATTTGTGAAAAAGTAGATTAAGAATAAAATGAAAGTTTTAGTGGTAAATAGCGGCAGTTCATCTATAAAATATCAGTTATTCGACATGACTGATGAGTCGGTACTGGCTAAAGGCTTAGTGGAGAGGATTGGAATTTCTGATTCAATTATTAATCATTATCCTTCTGACAGGGAACCGGTTATAACCCATCAGGATATTCCTAACCATAGGGTGGGGATTAAATTAATGATGGATGCCTTACTTCATTCAGATTATGGGGTAATTAAAGAAACCAGAGCGGAAGCATGTGAAGGATTAGAATTTTTAGGAGTAAAAATTGACCCGGAGAAAAATAAAGTTCATGGCAAGGAAGCCATTATAAGTAATAATAATTCAAGAGTAAAAGTTATGGTAATTCCTACTAATGAAGAGTTAATGATTGCTAAAGATACAATAGAAATTTCAGCAAATCTATAGGTGTATTTTAGCAAAATTTAGGAGGCAAAATAAATGTACCAAATAGTTAAAAAAGAAAGATTAAACGAAATTATCCATTCAATGTGGATAGAAGCCCCGGAAGTGGCCCAATCTGTGGAACCCGGACAGTTTATTATTCTAATGATTAAGGGGAAAGGAGAACGAGTCCCTTTAACTGTTGCCGATTTTGACCGAGAGAAAGGATTGATTCGCATTGTCTTTCAGATAGTGGGCAAGACCAGTGAAGAACTTTCTACTTTGGGAGAAGGAGATGAATTATATTCCTTCATCGGACCCTTAGGTAAAAAGACCGAGATTGAAAATTATGGAAAAGTAATAACCGTAGGCGGAGGTACCGGGATCGCCTGCATCCATCCGATTACTTGTGCCTTAAAAGAGGCGGGGAATGAAGTCATTTCCATAATCGGAGCCCGAAACAAGGAACTGATTATCATGGAAGAGGAGATTAAGAAAGCCTCCTCAAAATTAATTGTTACCACTGATGATGGTAGTTATGGACGAAAAGGATTTGTCACTCAAGTTTTAAAAGAGCTCTTGGATAAGGATAAATCAATCAAGAAAATATGGGCTATCGGTCCGGCTATTATGATGAAGGTGACCTGTGAAACTACCAAACCTTATCCGGTAGAGACTATAGTCAGTCTTAACAGCATTATGGTAGATGGTACCGGAATGTGCGGTTCCTGTAGGATTACCATCGGAGGAGAGACTAAATTTGCCTGTACCGATGGACCGGAATTTGATGGGCAGTTAGTAGACTGGACAGAATTTATGAATCGTCTTTCCCGCTATAAAGATTCGGAGAAAAAATCCTGGGATCTCTATAACGAACATACTCATACCTGTAGCTTCGGAAGGGGGATAAATTAATGGCTGAAATGATACCACCCAAAGAGAGGATGCAAAG
>JADBKX010000129.1 GCA_014894735.1 Candidatus Sediminicultor sextus
GAGATGGCGGCTATTGCTCAGGTTGTCCACAAGAAAAAAACCATTTATTTAGTCCCCTTGCGTTCTTTGGCCGAAGAAAAATATCATCACTTTCGTGACCTCTATGCTGATTGCAATGTAAACACCCTCATTTCTTCCCGGGACCGAAGGGAATACGATAAGAAAATTATTCAAGGAGATTACCAGGCAGTGGTCATGGTCTATGAGAAATTTAATTATTTCCTCCTGGAATACCCTGATTTCTTAAGGGATGTCTCCCTGGTCATCATCGATGAGATGCAGATGATAGATGACCCGGTCCGTGGTCCCCTCCTGGAAGAGATCATTGCTTTTATTAAAAAGAATAAACCAGCACTTAAGATGATCGGCTTATCGGCATATTTGGACAATGAAGCCGGATTCTTAAACTGGATTTCGGCTGATTCCCTGCTCTCTTACCAACGTCCGGTAGAATTACGGAAAGGAATAGTGCGGGGAGGAACTTTTAAATATATTACCCAAAATCATTATTACCGCGGAGAGGAGACTTTTTTTACTCCTGATGAAGTTCAGGAAAATTCTTATCAAGATTATCTTAAAAAGACGGTCTCCTATTTTATAGAAAAAGACGAGCCTACCCTCTTCTTCCTTCCTACCCGGAAAGATACCCGCAGCTGGGCCGGATGGCTGGCTGGAGAGATCGATGCTCCCAGGGCTGATGAGGCTATTTCCGAGCTTTCCCGGCTGGAAGAGACCAGGTCCCGGAATGAATTACTTTTTCTATTAGAAAAAGGGATAGCCTATCATAATGCTGACCTTTCCTGGGAAGAAAGAAACCTGGTAGAGACCTATCTTAAAAAAGGAGAAATCAAGCTAATTTGTGCTACCACTACCCTGGCTATGGGAATAAACCTGCCTTTTAAAAATGTCATCCTCTCCATCGATAAATATGTAAGTGATGACGGAGATTACCGAAACGGATATCGTACCAGTCTTACGGTGACCGAGGTAGAGAATATGGGAGGAAGAGCGGGAAGGTTAAACCAGAAAGAGAAAGATAATTTTGGGCGGGTTGTTTTTCTGGCACCTTCTCTCCTTTCGGAAACCGTCCTGCAAAATCTCTATTTTAATGCTTTGAAACCGGTTAATCGGGTAGGGACGCCGCGGGTAAATGACCCCGGAGAAAAATATCACGCTTCCCTGAAGGCAGATACAGAAACGCTCTATCTTCCTTTAAAGAAGGAGAAGCACTTTACTAATTTTCTTTTAAAGGAAATAGCCAGAGGGATAAATACCGAAGAAAAACTGGATCATCGGTTGAAGGAATTAACTTCTGATCTTGAAAAAGATGACCATTACTGGGTATTTAATTTCGAAGAAGATGACTTAAAGGCAGAGATAAAGAGGGGTTTAGAAAGATTGTTGGCATATGATTTAGTCAATTACGGCAAAAAAGATATCGAAAAGTTATCCCCTACCAGGGCGGGTATCCTGATTAATTCCCGGGGGGTAAACATAGATACTTATCTTCTCTTTAAAGGATATTTAGAAAACAAAAGAGGGAAGTTGAGCAATTTAGAGATAATTACCTTGTTAACTAAAAGCAGTGAAGGTAAAAACATCCCTATCCCTTTCCCTCAATTTAACCAGATTACTGACTACTATAAAAAAGATAACTGGAAATATGATTATCAGAAGAAGATGACAGAGCTGGTCTCAGACCGGGGAGAAGAGGGTAAAGAAATTTATCAGGATATTTTAGAATTAGATGGAGAAAACCATTACCTGAAGATAGAAGATTATCTTTCTATTAAGAAAGCCCTCCTTTTATATGATTGGATAGGAGATAAAGAGATAAAAGAGATTGAGGAGGTATACAAAATCTATGGTGGAGCCATAGGGAAATTAGGGGAAGGCTTTTCCTGGCTGGCGGATTGCCTGGGGGCGATAGCTTTTGATTTGGGCTGGAGCAAAAAGGAGAATAAAAAAGAAGAATTAACCGGAATAAAAATACTCTCTGAAAGGCTGGCCTGGGGAGTGGAGGAAGAGGGATTAA
>JADBKX010000007.1 GCA_014894735.1 Candidatus Sediminicultor sextus
CACAATTGAGCAGCCAAGGTTTTATTGTGAGAGATCACCAGGGTAGGCAATTGAATTTTTTGAATTACATTTGCCATAGTAAAAGTCTTCCCCGAACCAGTTACTCCCAGTAAAGTTTGATCTTTATAACCTTTCCGTATACCTTCTACTAATTTTTTTATAGCTTGGGGTTGGTCACCCTGAGGAGGATAATCGGATACCAAATTAAATTTTTCAGTCATTTACAACACCTTTTATAAAACTACAACCATAATTAAAATTTAAAACTCACTTTTGTCCTCATATAAATATACTCTTATTATATCGTATATAGTATATCGTATATCGTATATAGTTAAAAAAAGAAAAGACTAACTGGAAAAGAGCGTATCGAATATATATTATATAGATATGGCAAATGGAATGAAAGAGAAAAAATGCGCTCTTACTCCTGAATCCTGGTTTTTTACTCGATACTCGATACTCGATACGAGTTACTATTAACTTGCGACTAATTTTTTAATTGGGGAATCGGTGAATTGGTCAATTGGCAAATTGGCAAATTGGTCAATCTACAAATAAATCTACGATTTTTGAATTGTTAACATCTACCAAGCCTTTATTGGTTATTTTAAGATGGGGAGCTACTTCTAAAGATAGGAAAGCAATACTCATAAAAGGATTGTCTACTGTAACTCCTAGATTTTTGGCAGTTTTGTAGATGGAGTCCAAATTTTCTTTCACTTCTAACAAAGTCCTATCTGACATCAAACCAGCAATAGGCAAAGGTAATGAATCTATTATTTTTTCATCCACGGATATTGCCAACCCACCTCCCATCTTAGAAATAGCTGCTCCGACATTTAACATATCTTTATCGTTAGTACCTACGATTATAATATTATGGGAATCATGGGCTACAGACGAACCCAATGCGCCTTTTTTCAGGCCAATACCTTTAACTAAACCTTTACTTACTTTTTCTGAAGCATGATGTCTCTCTACTACGGCAATTTTTAAAATGTCACGCTTAGTATCAGAAACTACAAAGCCATCTTCGATTTTGGGAATCTCTATATTTTCTTCAGTGATAATTTGACCTGGAGTAATTTTTATCACTCTACATTTATTACCTTTTACTGGGATACTAAAATCTTCGGGATAAAGCCACTTAATATTAATTGACCCTCTAATAGGTACTTCCAATGGTTTAGGACTTAGCTCTAATAACTCTCCGCTTTCAGCAACTAATTTACCATTATTAAAAACTTTAAGGATGTTAAAATCTCTGAAATTATCAAAAACAACCAAATCAGCTACATAGCCAGGAGCAATTGCACCTAAGTTTCTCAGTCTAAAATATTCTGCAGTATTCAGGGTGGCCATCCTAATAGCAGTAACGGGGTCTATCCCTTTTTTTATAGAAGTTTTTATAATATAATTAATATGCCCCTCTTCAATTAAATCTTTAGGGTGACGATCGTCACAACAAAAGAAACATCTCCGGGAATTATCAGTATTTATAAGTGGTAAAAGATCGATTAAATTTCGAGTAACTGATCCTTCTCTCAACATAATATACATACCTAATCTCAATTTTTCTTTAGCCTCTTCTACTGTAGTACACTCGTGATCAGACCTTATTTGAGCAGAAACATAAGCACAAAGATCCTTACCGGACAAATTAGGAGCATGCCCGTCAATGCATTTTTTTGAAGATACTACTATTTTATCTAAAACCTCAGGAATTTGGTTTAAAACTCCCGGAAAATTCATCATCTCTCCCAACCCTAAAACCCATTTTTCGTCTAAAAGAGGAAATAAATCATTTACGCTAAGGTTTGCTCCGGAAGTTCCTAAAGATGAAGCAGGAACACAAGAAGGTAGCATCATAAATATATTTAAGGGGTTATATTTACTGGATCCCAACATATACCTGATACCTTCTAAGCCCAATACATTGGCAATTTCGTGAGGATCAATAATCACTGAAGTTGTCCCTCTTGGCACTACAGTCTTAGCAAATTCTGAAATTTTTACCATAGAGCTCTCTAAGTGAATATGTCCATCCATAAATCCGGGAGACAAGTAACAACCGGAGATATCTATTTCCTTAACAGCACTATATCCTTCCCCTAATCCTACAATTGTATCCTTATAAATTGCAACATCGGAAGTATATGTTTCTCCGGAAAAAACATTTATTATCTTCCCGTTTTTTAATAATAGATCTGCTTTTTCCTCTCCTCGAGCAACTTTAATAATTTCAGCAAGGCTCATATTAACCATCCCTTCTTTCGTATATCGTATATCGCATATCGTATCTCGTTAGAGAAGTAAAAATGATTTATTCCAATTGCCATTGCTCTAATTTATCGGAGCGTGCCAATCTCTTTGTTAAGCTAAAAATTTAAAGCGAAAAACGAAAAGCCATAATTCAAAATTCAAAACCTTTGTAATAAAGTATTGCTTTTGGTGTAGGGGTTGAATTTATTCGACCCGTGTTGTTTTAATAATTTTTCTCTCTTTTATTTTCTTCACGATATACGATATACTAGATACGAGATACTAGTTTTCCCCATATTGTTTCAACTTGTTTCTTCGTTTTATCTAACGTATCATTATTATCTATCACATAGTCAGCAATTTTAGCTTTTTCTTCCATAGGTATTTGAGATCTTACCCTCTGTAAGGCTTCATCTTTGGATAAATTATTTCTTTTAATTAATCTCTTTATTTGTTCATCTTTATCTATATACACTACTATTATTTTATCCATAAATCTATCTATCTTAGCTTCATAGATTAAGGCAGCATCTATAATTAATACTTTTTCCTGATTATGTGTTTTATTTTTTGCTGAATCTATCTCTTTTTTAATCATTTTTGTTATTTCAGGATGAGTAATTTCATTTAATTTTTTCAGGAGAGACTGATTTGCAAAAACTATTTTACCCAATTTTTCTCTATTAATAGTTAGGTCTTTTCTCAAAATATCTTCCCCAAATAATTTAACTATTTTCTTCCAGGCAGGTTTGTATGGTAAAATTACGCTATGGCCAAGTATATCAGCATCAATAATCTTAGCTCCTAAATCTCTAAACATTGATGCTACTGTACTTTTACCGCCGACAATTCCGCCAGTAAGACCAACAATTAATGCCATGATTCCTCTCCTGAATTAGTCGTTAGTATATAAGCTTAGCGTATAGTATAATATTATAGTATCCAGTATCGAGTATCGAGTAAAGATTCCGTAATTTTTTACCTTGCGTATGCAATACGCCCCTACTTTTTTTATTTTCTTTACTATATACTACATACTATATACTATATACTAATTTAGTTCTGCCCAATTATTACCCGTCTTCAAATTTACTTTTATAGGAACAGAAAGTTCTAAACTATGTTCCATAATCTCTTTAATAATAGACTTGACTTTTTCTAACTCTGGCTGGTAAATCTCAAATATTAATTCATCGTGTATTTGGAGTAGTAATCTACTTTTAAATCGCTCTTTTTTAAAGGATTCATCTATTTTAATCATAGCTAATTTTATTAAATCAGCTGCACTTCCTTGAATTGGAGCATTAATAGCAATTCTCTCATTAAATTCACGGATTTTTCTATCTTTACTGTTTATGCCTTCCAAATATCTCCTTCGATTTAATAGAGTTAATACATAGCCCTTCTTTCGAGCTTCTTCTTTCTCCCTTTCAATATATTTTTTTACACCTTGATATCTAAAAAAATAATTACTAATATATTTTTCAGCTTCTTCTCTCCCTACCCCCAAATTGCCTGCTAACCCATAACTACTCATTCCATAAATAATACCAAAATTAATTACCTTAGCCATTCTTCTCATTTGCTCGCTAATTATATTTTGATCAAGGTTAAATATTCCCGAGGCAGTATGAGCATGGATATCTTCATCATTTTTAAAAGCATTAAGCAAACTTTCATCCCGAGAGAGATGAGCCAAAATACGCAACTCTATCTGAGAATAATCTGCGGATAGCAGCACAAGCCCCTCCTCTGCGATAAAAGCTTTTCTAATTTCTCTCCCCATTTCGGTTCTAATGGGAATATTTTGAAGATTAGGCTCACTACTGCTTAACCTTCCGGTAGAAGTAACAGTTTGATGAAAAGAAGTATGTATCCTCTTGGTTTTACTATTAACCAAAAAGGGTAATTTATCGATATAAGTATTCTTTAACTTGTCTAATTCTCTATATTCCAGAATGAAAGGCACAACCTTGTGCTGGGGAGCTAAAGTATTAAGTACATCCGCATTGGTAGAATAGCCAGTTTTTATCTTTTTTACTACCGGCAGTTTTAACCTTTCAAAAAGTATAACACTCAACTGTTTAGGAGAATTAATATTAAATTCCGTTCCAGATAAATTATAAATAGTATTTTTCAACTCTTCAAGGCGGGTATCCACTTGTCTTGACATCAATTTTAAAAAATCAATATTCACTTTAATACCATTGATTTCCATTTCTCCTAATATTTTTACTAAAGGCATTTCTATTTTTCGAAATAATGAAATTAAGTTTTTTTCTTCCATTTTTTCTTCTAAAACATCTTTTAATTTCAAAATATTCTGAGCATTTTCGCAAGCTTCTACTATGCTTATGCTCATAATAACCTTTTTTTTAATTTCTTTATCTTCGTTTTTAAAATATTTTAAATATTCCCAGAATAAATCCCTTAAACCATAGCTCTCTCTTGAGGGATTTAACAAATAAGCAGCAATCATAGTATCAAAATTATTTCCTTCTATTTCAACTTTATGCCTACAAAGCAATATAAAATTAAATTTAAGGTTATGACTAATTTTAATAATTCCTTGGTTTTCAAAACATGGTCGCAATTTACTTAAAACTAATTCGAGAGAAAGACATTTGGAGTTTTCAATTAAATTTAAAGCAAATAACGGGATATAATAGTTTTCATTATCTTTGAAACTTAGTGCAATTCCTAAAATATTTGATGAAATCGCATTGTCTGAGGAAGTAACCAAACAGAAAGAAAAATATTTCCTTTCTATAATTTTATTAGTCAATTCTTCTAATTCTTCTTCAGTGTCTATCAAATTGAATTTTAACTTAGTTTTTTCATGATTAATTTTAGGAGCAATCTTTTTTAATAGATTTTTAAATTCTAATTTTTTAAATATTTTCCACAATTCTTCGTAATTTGGCAGTTTAACTTTAAAAGAATCAAAATCGTACTTTATGGGTACTTCTCTTACTATAGTAGCCAACATTTTACTCATCTTAATCTGGTCTTCATATTTCTTTATTTGTTCTCTCAAAGATTTCTTAGATATTTTTTCTGTATTATTCAAAATATTTTCTACGCTGCCCAATTCTTTAATTAAAGCTACGGCAGTCTTTTCTCCTATACCCGGAACACCTGGAATATTATCAGATATATCCCCTTTTAACGCTAAAATATCTACTATTTTCTCCGGATCTACTCCGTATTTTTTCTTTATACCTTCTTCATCATAAATTTTCACCTCGGTAACTCCCTTGATAGTAATCATTATCTTTGTATGGGGAGAGATAAGCTGAAAAGCATCTTTATCTCCGGTAACAATAATCGTATTACAATTTCTTTTTTCTGCTTCCTTTGCAATAGTACCAATAACATCATCTGCTTCATAACCTTCTTTTGAACAAATAGTAATATTATAATTATTGATAATTTCTTTAATTAGAGGAATTTGGTTGATTAATTCGTCAGGCATTTTCTTCCGATGAGCTTTGTATTCTTTAAACTCCTTATGCCGAAAAGTAGGAACAGGAGTATCAAAAGTAACTACAATATATTCTGGTTTCTCTTCTTCCAATAATCTGATTAATATCATAGTAAACCCGTAAACTGCATTGATTATCTGGCCGTAAGTGGTAGTTAATTGAGGTAAAGCATAAAAAGCACGATAGAGCAAACCTTGTCCATCAACCAAAATAAATTTTTTCCTGTTATTCACAACTCTCTTCTTTCGTTCTATTTTTTCTTGACAATAAATATCACTTAACCTATAATTTTTAAACAGAGACACATCTATGCCGAAGTGGCGAAATTGGTAGACGCACTGGACTCAAAATCCAGCGAGCCTCACAGCTCGTGTCGGTTCGACTCCGACCTTCGGCACCACTTTTTCGTATATCGTATGTCGTATGTCGTAAAAAGAATTCAGGAAATAAGAGTCCTAATTCTATCAGGGGGGATACAATAGGCCCCTACTTTTTTCTCTCTCTCTTATTTTTATTGCTATATAACTCGATACTTGATACTATCTTATCATCTGACCTCTCACTTCTGTTTTCTTTACTAAATACTATATACGATAT
>JADBKX010000110.1 GCA_014894735.1 Candidatus Sediminicultor sextus
CACAAATCCTATCTATCTCTTTCTCGTACTTTTTATGTATTTCAAATCTCTTCATCTTTAAAGTTTCAGTCATTTCTCCGGCTTCCATGGTAAATTCATGAGGAAGTAAAGCTATCCCCATTACTGTTTCATAAGGATTAAATCCGTGTTCTTTGGAGATTAGTCTTTTTTGTTCTTTTTGGTACAAAGAGACAACCTTGGGATGATTAATTAGTTCATCAATATTTTTATATTTAATATTTTCTTTTTCTGTATAGACTTTTAATGTTTCAAAATCAGGAACAATTAATGCCCCCAAACGAGATTTGTCCTGACCGACTACGATTACCATATTGATATATTCACTCTCTTTTAATCTATCTTCCAAAGGAAGAGGCTCAACATTTTCTCCTCCTCTTAGGACTATGGTGTCTTTTATCCTACCCATAAGTTTAAGGTATTTTCCGTTATAAGTCTTTTTGCCTAAATCTCCGGTATTAAGCCAGCCATCTTGAATAACTTCCCCGGTCTTTTCCTCATTTTTGTAATAGCCCTTCATTACCATAGGGCCTTTAACCAGAACAATACCCAGTTCGCCATTGGGTAATTCTTTATTATGATTATCTTTATCTACAATCTTTATTTCTACTTCCGGGATAGGAGGGCCTACGGTAAACATAATATTATCCTTTTTCGTTCTGCCAGCAAGAATTGGAGAAGTCTCAGTTAATCCGTAACCTTCGGTAATAATTAACCCGATGGTATTAAAAAATTTATCCGTAGTTTCATTAAGTGCTCCCCCTCCGCTTATAGTAAATCTAAATCTTCCCCCGGTTAATTTCCTAATTTTCTTAAAGACAATTTTATCAGCCAAGCGGTATCTCCAGCCTAATCTTTTAACTGTTCTTCTGGCTTGAGTTAATTCCTCGGGAGTATATCCTGGTCGGTCAAATAAAGGCCAAGTACCATTGAGAATTCCTTCCGCTTTTTTATATTCTTCTCCTAAATTAATAGCCCAATTAAAGATAGTTTTTTGAAGAGAACTTCCTTTCTTAACATTATCTATAATTCCCTTATATAAGCTTTCCCAGATTCGGGGGACACTGCACATAACAGTGGGTTTCTCATCTTTAAGATCTGGCAGAAGGACCTGTTTAAAGGGTTTACTGTAAGCAGTTGAGGCACCTACGCGTAGAGCACAATATTCTACAATCCGTTCATAGACATGCCAGGAAGGAAGAACCGATAAAAAATTATCATCTTTATTTATAGTAATGGCTATAGGAGCGTTTATGACATTATGCATAAAATTAGAATTAGTAAGCATAACCCCTTTAGGGTCAGAAGTAGTTCCCGAGGTATAGATTATTGTTGTCAGGTCATCGGGCTGGCCACTTTTTGCTATCTCTGAAAAGGAAACATCTCCCTGGGCGAATAAATCTTCACCGATTTTATTTATTTTTTCAAAGGAATAAATTTTATGGGAATGAGTTTTATTGTATTGTCCGTCAATTGCTACCGCTCTATTTATAAGACTGTTTTTAACGGAATCGGCTGTATCTTTAGAGCGAGTCTCCTTTAGGAGACTGTCTATATTTTTTCCCAGGTATTTTTCTAAAAATTTTTTTGCTTCAGATGATAGGAAGATATGTTTATTTTTATTTTTTATTAATAATTCTATTTCAGATTTAAATTTTTTGCTTATTTCTCCGTTTTCTTTAAAATTAATGAGAATAGTCCATTCCGGGATATCTTCTTTTTCAGAGAATATCTTAACTCTGTCATAGAGGATGATGTTTTTTATCTTAGGAAGATCTTTGGCAATTTTATAAAAATTGTAAAATTGCATTTCTCCTTCCAGTATAGCAGCTGTAGAATCTGAATGTTGTAGTTTAAAGTAAATATCGTGAGAAGAACTGACTCCACTGCAAGGGACATCTGCTGCTCTTAAGCCAATAATTGCCATATCAGATATAATCCATTCAAAACGATTATCACTGACCAGACCTACATGGTCAAATTTTTCTATTCCGATAC
>JADBKX010000083.1:0-18704 GCA_014894735.1 Candidatus Sediminicultor sextus
CCTTGATATTTCTAATGAGTACTTAGGGAAATATAAAATTATTTCACTAAATGGGATGGTAATAAATATAGACGGATCCGTAGATATTTATTCAACCTCAACAAATTCAGAGAATTCTCAAGAGAGTTTTTATTATGTAGAAAAAGAGATTGAAAAATTAGAAAAAGATATAAAAACTTTAAAAATTAAAGTTGAAAGAAATGATAATTTTATAGAAAAAAATAACAATATTTATAATTCCCTATGGAAAGAAAATCAGGATATAAAAAGATTGTTACGAGAGAACGAAAAAAACGCAACGGATAGTATAAATAATATGAACAAGGCAACAGTTTCTGTTAATGAACTAAAAGATGGCTTAAAAAATCTTTTAATTGAAGAAAATAGTATTTTGGAGGAGAGAAAAAATATTTCTGGGAAATTGCGTATCTTGGAAAAATATTACAACACTCTTTCTGAATATTACAAAAATATTAGTCATTCTATAAAAATAATTAATCAAATTGTTACAAGAGGGAACAGTCGTATAAACAATCTTTCCAGAGATATAAATAACCTAAAAAATATTATTCTAATAAATAAAGAAAAACTAATTAGTATAAAAGAGAAGGCTGAAAATATTTCTCAATACAAAGATGAGCATTCAGTCGATTTAAACGAAAAAAGAAGTACTGTAAAAGAATATAATGAAAAACTTGCCGATATATTAAAAAAGATAAATGAATATAAAATTCAAATAAATAGGTTGAACAAAGAAAATCCTTCTGTTTTAAAGAAAGCAGAAGAGATAGAAGAAATTCTGCAAAGGAAATCCAATCTCTTAAAAAATTTACAACAGGATAAGATAAACCAACAAAAAACGTACGAATCAATCAAAGATAAACAACATAGAGAAGAAATATTAGAGGTTCAATATCGGGAAAAACACGTTAACATTGGGGAAGAAGTAAATAAAAATTATAACTTATCGCTGGAAAAATTAGAATTATACGAAAATATATCCGGTTCACAGAAAGAAGCTAACCAAAGGATAGATATTTTAAGAGACAACATTATAAAGATGGGACAGATAAACTTTGAGGCAGAAAATAGATACCATAATCAGTTGCAGCGTTATAATTCTCTATGCGAAAAATACGACGAGATATGTAAAGCAAAAAAAATTATGGAAATAACGATTTCAGAAATTGACCGAATTGCCACAGAAAGATTTAAAAAAACATTTAATCAAGTAAAAACCTACTTTACTGATATATTTAAAAAAATGTTTTCCGGTGGGGAAGGGAGATTAATTATTGAATCTGAGGAAGATATATTAAACTCCGGAATAGATATAATTGCCTGTCCTCCCGGAAAGAAAACGCAAAATATTGAATTGTTATCCTCCGGTGAAAAAGCCTTAACTGCTATAGCACTTTTAATGGCCTTGTGGAAAGCAAATCCCAGCCCTTTTTGTCTTTTTGATGAAATAGATACATCTTTAGATGAAGTAAATGCTGAAAAACTTACCCATATATTAAAGGGGGAAGATTTAAATCGGACGCAATTGGTTCTTATTACCCATCAAAAAACAACGATGGAAGCAGCAGATACATTATATGGTATAACCATGGAAGAATCAGGTATCTCAAAATTAGTTTCGGTAAAATTTGAAAAATAAGTTAAAATGGATAATAAAAATCATGAATATAAAAAATATATTTTCCCAATTTAAAGAAGGGCTATATAAAACAAGGAAAGAATTTTCTAATAAATTAGGATTTTTATTTAGTAATTCTAAAGATAAAATAGATTTTTTAGAAAAATTAGAAGAGTTATTAATATTATCTGACTTAGGAACCTCCGCTACTGCAGAGATAATGAATGAATTTCAGCAGATTAATTTTAGAGAATATAAGGAAAATAACTTTATATTTTTCAAAGAGAAATTAAAGGTTATCCTGATAGATATCTTAAATTCAACTGCACCTGATATTAAGATTAATGAAAATAGATTAAATATAATAATGCTGGTAGGGGTAAATGGTTCAGGAAAAACTTCAATAGCAGGTAAGATTGCTTATCGTTTAAAAAATATAAATAATGATATAATTATGGTTCCTGCCGATACCTTTAGAGCAGCAGCAATACAGCAACTTAAGATTTTAGCTTGTAAGGTAGGAGCAGAAATGATAAATACCAAAGAAGGTGCTGACCCGGCTTCGGTCGTATATGATGGGATCAGTGCAGCTCGAGCCCGGAAAAAGAATATAGTTATAATCGATACTGCCGGAAGACTTCATACTAAGACAAATTTAATGAATGAATTGGAAAAGATAAAAAGGGTAATCCAAAAAGAGGCTAATGATTGCTCATTAGAGATATTACAAACCATTGATGCTACCATGGGCCAGAATGCTATAGCTCAAGCAGAATTTTTTAACAAATCTTTAGGAGTTACCGGAATTGCCCTTACTAAAATGGATGGAACAGCCAAGGGGGGAATAGTAATTGCTATAAAAAAAGAGTTAGATATCCCGGTTAAATTAATTAGCTGTGGAGAAAAATTAAATAATTTATATGATTTTAAAGCTGAAAAATTTGTTGAAGCTCTTCTTGATTGACACTAAAGATAATTTTCTATATACTTATAAAGGCATTTTGTCGGAATTGAAAATTAATAGATAAACTAAAGTTAAGAGGATTTATTTTTTTATGTTTGCCAGCCTTACTGATAAATTTCAGACAATATTTAAAAAGATAAAAAACAAGGGAAAATTAAATGAAAATGATATAAAAAATTGTCTTCATGAAATTCGCATAGCCCTTTTAGAAGCAGATGTAAATTACAAAGTGGTAAAAGAATTTATAGATAGTTTGCATGATAAAATACAACAGGAAAAGATTTCCGAAAGCCTATCACCTACTCAACAAATTATAAAAATTGTAAATGGGGAGATAACTTTAACATTAGGGTGCAAACAAAATGACCTTAGTATCAGTCCTGCCCCTCCTACTATTATAATGTTAGTGGGATTGCAGGGAACCGGTAAAACAACAACAGCCGTAAAATTAGCTAATTACTTTAGAAAAAAAGGGCATCTACCGCTTTTAATAGCAACAGATATATACAGACCGGCAGCTATCGAACAACTTCAGGTATTAGGTGAAAAATCAAATTTACCGGTTTTTTCTATGGGTAAAAACGAAAGTGCAGTAAATATTGTTAAAGCTGCCATAAAATATTCGTCTAAAAAAAATAACGATGTGTTAATTATTGACACCGCCGGAAGATTACATATAGATGATAAACTAATGAATGAATTACAAGAGATTAATGAAAATATTCCTCTTCAGGAAAAATTATTGATAGTAGATGCTATGGCCGGACAGGATGCGGTAAATTCAGCTAAAGTGTTTTGTGATAAAATAAAAGTAAGCGGAATTATTCTGACCAAATTGGATGGTGACACTCGGGGGGGAGTAGCTTTATCCTTGAAAAAAGTTTTAGGAGTACCTATTAAGTTTATAGGCATAGGCGAAAAGGTTGATAACTTTGAACCTTTTCATCCAGAAAGAATGGCTTCTCGGATATTGGGTATGGGTGATGTCTTAACACTAATAGAAAAAGTTGAAACTGCTTACAGTAAGGATGAATTAGAAAAATTAGACAAAAAGATGAAGGACCATAATTTTGATTTAAATGATTTTTATTTGCAGCTAAAAAAAATGAAAAATATTGGTTCAGTAGATCAGATTATGGATATGGTTCCAGGATTTAATAATTTAAAAAATAGAATAGATATTGCAAAATTAGGAGATAGAGAGGGTGAACTAAAGAAAATTGAAGCTATTATAAGTTCTATGACTGTTGAAGAAAGGGAAAATCCTTCTATAATTAACGGAAACAGAAGGAAAAGAATATCCAGGGGGAGCGGAACACAGCTTTCTGATATAAATAGATTGCTCAAACAATTTTATCAGATAAAAGAAATGTTTAAAAAGGGACCAAAACTAAAAAGTTTTTCTTTTAATTAAATTGGCCATTAGTATAATTCGTATTTCGTATCTCGTGAATCGTATCTCGCAATATAGCAGGTAGCGGGTATAACGCAATAATAGGTAATGGATAATTTGTAGGGGCACGATAAAACGTGCCCCTACAAATGCCAAAGGACAAAGGAAGATAGATTCCCGTTTCCACGGGAATGACAGATTAAAAAATTAGAAAATAAAAAATGTAAATAACAGAATGGAGGCAAAATTAATGTCAGTGAAAATTAAACTTAGAAGAGAAGGTGGCAAAAAAAAACCTTTTTACAAAGTAGTGGCAATTGATTCAAGGAAAGCTTGTAACGCTAAATTTATAGAGCAATTAGGATATTATCAACCACTTTCCGACCCTTATATTTTTAAGATTGACCAGGAAGCAAGTTTAAAATGGATCGAAAAGGGTGCTCAACTTTCAACAACGGTAAAAGATTTATTTGAGAAAGAAGGAATATTAAAAAAATAGATAAGTCCTAAGGAGATTATTTTGAGAGAACTTATTGAATTAATTATAAAAGGGATAGTAGACAATCCAAACCAAGTAGAGATAAATGAAATTATCGGTGAAAAATCATCGATATTTGAAATAAAGGTTGATCCTAATGACATAGGTAAAGTAATAGGAAAGCAAGGCAGAAATATAAAGTCAATAAGAACTATAGTAAATGCTGCAGCACAGAAGGATGATAAGCGAGTGGTTATCGAAATTGTCGATTAAATTAGTCTTTAGTGTATTAGTCGTTAGTGAATAGTCAATAGTCGTTAGTATTAAATACACGTTTTCAGTTCTCAGTTCTCGGTTTTCAGTAAGTAAGGCTGTATTACTTGTTCTATTAACCGGTTGGCAATTGGGTAACTGACTAATCAACAAGGGATGTAATGTGTAACATGTGATAAGTAATGTGTAGCAACTAACTGTTTTTATAATTTCATAAATTTAATCTCATTACTCATTACTTATTGCTGTATTTTATACGAGATGCGAATTAAGGAGAAATTTTATTGAATCAAGAATTTATTATAATTGGTAAAGTGGTTTCTACCCAGGGCAATAAAGGGGAAGTTAACGTTTTGCCCCTTACCGATTCAATTGACAGATTTAAAAATTTAGTTGCTGTTTTTTTAAGTAATAACAATTGCCAAACAATATTAAATATAGAGAAAATAAGAATAAAAAAAGATACGGTTATTTTAAAATTAAAGGATATAGAAAATATCAAAGAAGCCAAAACGATAGTAGGGTCTTTTCTTGAAATTGAAAGAAAAAATGCTGTAAAACTACCAAAAGACACTTATTTTATCTTTGAGATAATTGGCCTTGAAGTATATACTGAAAATAATGTTTTTCTGGGAAAAGTAGAAAATGTGATAAGCACGGGAAGTAATGATGTATATATAGTTAAAGGAAAAAATAAAAAAGAATTGTTTGTCCCGGCTATTCGCGAAGTTATAAAGAATGTTAGTTTAGAAAAAAAACGAATTACCATAAGCATGGTAGATGGATTAATATGATAAATGATTGTTTAGAAATTAATATATTAACTATTTTCCCCAATATGTTTAAAGGCCCTTTTTCCGAAAGCATATTAAATAAGGCTCAAGAAAAAGGATTGATCAAAATAAATCTAATTGACCTTAGGGATTTTACTCTGGACAAACATAAGACTGTAGATGATTACTCTTATGGCGGAGGGCCTGGTATGGTTTTAAAGCCTCAACCAATTTGGGATGCTGTAGAGGTGATAAAAAAAAACAAATCTCCATTACCTTTAAAAATTATAATAACTTCTGCACAGGGGCAAATTTTTAACCAGGGGATGGCTAAAGATTTGTCGAAGGAAAATAGATTATTAATCATTTGCGGTCGATATGAGGGCATAGATGAACGGATACCTCAGCTTCTCGATGCAGAGGAAGTATCAATCGGCAACTTTGTAGTTAGCGGAGGAGAATTACCAGCTATGTTACTGGTAGATGCAATTTCGAGAATGATTCCCGGAGTTTTAGGAAAAGAAGAATCTATGGTCAATGATTCATTTTATAACGGGTATCTTGATTTTCCTCATTATACCAGACCGGATGATTTTAAAGGTCTTAAAGTTCCGGATATATTACTTTCGGGCAATCATAAAGAAATCGAAGAATGGAGAAGTAAACATTCTCTATTAAGAACTTTGATTAGAAGGCCTGAAATTTTTGTAAATAAAAAATTGTCTAAAAGAGAGTTAACTTTTCTTAAAGAATTAGAAAAGGGCTTTATGAAAGATTATGGTAAAAAGGTAAAAAAAGACAGAGAATAAAAATATAAAAAAATGATGTGGCCTAGGACATGAAGAGAGCGTATAGTGAATAATTAGAAAATGTTATTTAAAAAATATTTAGGAAGGATGATTTTTATGGTAGATTACATTAAACAATTAGAAGAAGAACAATCTAAAAAAGAGAACATCGAATTTGCACCTGGTGATACAGTGGAAGTACATCAAAAAATTATTGAAGGTACCAGAGAGCGAGTACAAGTTTTTAAGGGAGTAGTTATAGCTAAAAAGCATGGTGGAAGTAAGGAAACATTTACAGTAAGAAAAATTTCCAAAGGTGTTGGGATAGAAAAAGTATTTCAATTGCATTCACCGAATATTGTAAAAATAGTAACTATAACCAAAGGGAAAACGAGAAGAGCAAAATTATATTACTTAAGAGATAGGATTGGAAAAACCAGCAAAGTTAAAGAAAAAAGATAATTAAATGGAGTCTGAGGTAAAAGATAGGAAAACAAAAATAACAAAAACAATAATTTGTAGTTATCGGAGAAAAATTGAAAGATTATATGCAGAAAGATTAAGAATTTATAATCTCTACAACTATGAAAATCGACTAAAACTTGAAGGGTACTCTTTAATTGCCGGGATAGATGAGGCAGGCAGGGGTTCACTGTCCGGGCCAGTAGTAGCAGCAGCTGTAATTTTGCCCTGCCGATTGTTTATTCCCTATATTAAAGATTCTAAAAAGCTAAGTTCACAAAAAAGAACAGAATTGTATTGTTCTATCTTAAATAAAGCAAAAGATGTGGGAATTGGTGTTGTAGAAGCTAAAATTATTGATAGAATAAATATCGCCCAGGCTTCTTTTTTAGCAATGAAAGAAGCTATTTTAGATTTGAAAGAGGTACCTGATTATGTATTGGTGGATGGCTTTAAAATTCCTCAACTAAATATTTCTCAGATACCATTAATTAAAGGTGAAGATAAAAGCATATCGATTGCTGCTGCCTCTATAATTGCTAAAGTCTATAGAGATAATATTATGATTCAATATGACCAAAAATATCCACAGTACCTTTTCAAAAAAAATAAAGGTTATGGAACAGAAGAACATCTTAAAGCACTGCTTAAGTACGGCCCATCAGAAATACATAGAAAAAGCTATAAAAGAGTAATGATGTAGCTGACTTAAAATAAAAAATTAATCATTAGTGGATAAACCTAGCGTGGAGCGTATAGCGTTTAGCCTATAGAATTAGTTAGCTGGTTAGTTAGTTACCTGGTTAGCTAGTTTAATACTAATAATTTATTAACCAATTAACCAGTTAACTAAGTAACTAATTAACGAATCGAGATATATAATAAATTATAAGTAATATGAAGATAGATGATTATTAAAGATGGATAATATAGGGAAATTTGGAGAAGATATAGCTTCTAAATATTTAGAAGAAAAAGGCTACAAAATTAAAGAGAGAAATTATCGTACCTTCTTGGGAGAAATAGATATTATCAGTGAATATAAGGGAAATATTATCTTTGTGGAAGTAAAAACCAGGCGTTCTGATAAGTTTGGATATCCTGAAGAAGCAATAAACTTTAATAAACAACAAAAAATAATTAAAAACGCTTTATGTTATTTAGCTAAATACAATCTTTGGGAGAAAAATTATTGTTTCGATGTAATATTGGTCAGCATCTCTAATCATAGGGATATAGAAAAAATAAATCATATTAAAAATGCTTTTTACCTCGATAGTAAATATGCCTTTTAATTAATAATAAATGCGATAAAAGTAGGTGTTTTTTTGTTATCCAAATTATATAGTGCGGCTATATGCGGAGTAGAGGCTTTTATGGTAGAGATCGAAGTTGATATTCATCCAGGATTGCCTTCGTTCAATATCGTAGGATTGCCCGACACGGCTGTTCAGGAATCCCGAGAAAGAGTTAGAGCCGCCATAAAAAATTCTGAATTCGAATTTCCTATGCAAAGAATTACGGTAAATCTTGCTCCAGCGGATATCAAAAAAGAAGGTCCTATTTTTGACCTATCTATTGCTCTGGCAATTTTAGTTGCCAGTAAACAAGTTAAGCCAGATCTATTAAATGAATATCTAATTATGGGTGAATTATCTTTAGATGGAAGTATAAAACCGGTAAATGGTGTGCTTCCAATTGCTTTGATGGCAAAAAAAATGGGTAAAAAAAAATTGCTTATTCCTCAAGCAAACGCAAAAGAAGCAGGGATAATTAAAGAATTAAAAGTATTTCCGGTTAATTCACTTTACGAAGTAATTGAATTTTTAAATAAAAAAATATCCATTGAACCGGTATCAGTAGATTTAGAGGAAATTTTTAAACTAAGTAAAAACAATCAAATAGATTTTGCTGAGGTTAAAGGGCAGGAACATGCCAAAAGAGCCTTAGAAGTAGCGGCAGCTGGAAGTCATAATGTTATAATGATTGGTCCGCCAGGCTCGGGAAAAACCATGCTGGCACGCAGGCTTCCAACCATCCTTCCTTCTTTAACACTGGAAGAATCTATAGAAATTACTAAATTATATAGTATCGCCAATTTACTTCCACCGGATACCCCTTTGGTTACGGAGAGACCGTTTAGGGCTCCCCATCATACTATAAGTAATGTTGGATTAATCGGAGGAGGCAAGACGCCCAAACCAGGAGAAATTAGCTTGGCCCATAATGGTGTACTATTTTTGGACGAACTACCGGAATTTTCCCGAAGTGCTTTAGAATCTCTACGTCAACCCCTGGAAGACGGGATAATCACCATTTCACGCTCTCTTAGCTCTGTTAGTTATACTTCTTCTTTTATGTTGATATCTTCCCTAAATCCTTGTCCTTGCGGTTTTTACGGTGATCCGGTTAAGGTTTGCACTTGTAGTTCGTCTCAAATTGTTAAATATCGTTCAAAAATATCGGGGCCGTTATTAGATCGAATTGACATTCATATTGAAGTCCCCCGGATAAATTGTCGAGAAGTCATGGAGAAGGATTTTGAAGAAAACTCTTTTACCATAAGAGAAAGAGTGGAAAGAGCAAGAAAAATGCAAAGAGAAAGATATTGTGAAGACAGTATTTTTTGTAATGCTCAAATGACCAAAAAGCAGATTAAAGAATATTGTAATATTGATGACAATGCTAAAAATTTACTTTACAAGGCAATGGAAAAGTTAAATTTAAGTACTCGAGCTTATGACCGTATATTAAAAGTAGCCCGAACCATAGCTGATTTAGAACAATCAAAGAAGATAGAAATTTCTCATTTATCTGAATCCATTCAATATAGAAGCCTTGATCGTAAATTATGGCTGTATTAATTATGACCAAAGTTTTTAAAATACACAATTATTTATATAAATAGGCGGTGTTATAATTATGGTAAAAAAATTGGCTACCTCAATCTTAGATGTAGATTTTACCTGTTTGGAAAGAGAATTAAGAAAGATAGAAAGCGGAGGAGCAGATTTAATTCACTTAGACATTATGGATGGAAATTTTGTACCGAATATTTCCTTTGGCCCCAGGATAGTAGAATCAATTAAAAGTATAACCTCTCTTCCCTTAGAAGTTCATCTGATGGTAGAAAAACCGGAGAATCACATTAAATCATTTGTTGATGCGGGTGGAGATATTATAATTGTACATTACGAAACTTCTAAACACCTTGACAGACTTATCCAAACTATTAATGAGTCTAATGTAAAATCCGGTATTGCTCTAAATCCGTCAACTACTCTAAGTGTTATTGAGTATTTAATTAATAAAATAGACATATTATTATTAATGACAGTTAATCCGGGTTTTGGCGGGCAGAAATTTATCCCGGAGATGATTACTAAAATAGAAAAAGCGAGAAAAATAATAGATAATCAAAAAAAATCAATAAGCTTAGCAGTCGATGGCGGGATAAATTTAGATAATATTTCTGAGGTGATTAAAGCCGGAGCAGAAATAATTGTGCTTGGTCAAATTATATCTAAAAGCGCAAATCCTGAAATAACCATAAAGAAAATAAAAAACATTATGAATAAGTAACTTCTTTTACGATTCAGGAAATTTAAGCTCATTACTTATTACTTGTTACTGTGTATTTTATACAAGATGGGAGTGCTTGCCTTGAGAAAACCTATTGTTGCTATTATCGGAAGGATGAATGTAGGAAAATCGACCTTATTTAATAGAATTACTAAGAAAAGAACCGCTATTGTGGAAAACGAACCTGGGATTACCAGGGATAGGATATATGCAGAATGTGAATGGAAAGGAAAGCAATTTACTCTGGTAGATACCGGAGGTTTGGATTTTATAAAAAAGGAAGAACTGCAAAAAAAAATAACTGTTCAGATTGAATTAGCTATTGAAGAGGCAGACTTAATTATATTATTGGTCGATGTCAAAGAGGGAATAAATCCAGATGATTTTAAAGTAGCTAAAGCGATTAGAGAAAAAAATAAATCAAGTATCCTGGTAGCCAACAAGGGAGATGTAAAGGGAAGCGAATTAAAATTATATGAGTTTTACGAATTAGGATTCGGAGACCCTTATATTATTTCAGCAGAACACGGCTTAAATATTGATGGTTTATTAGATAGAATAATATCTTATATTTCAGAAATAAAAATAGAATCGGAAGAAGAAGAAAACATTATAAAAGTATCAATTATTGGAAGACCCAATGTAGGAAAATCAAGTTTATTAAATCGTATTTTAGGAGAAGATAGAATAATAGTCAGCGAACATCCCGGCACTACCAGAGATGCTATTGAAATAATTTTTAAACATAATTCATTAAAATTAATATTTATCGATACCGCAGGCCTGAGAGGCAAGGCGAAACCGAAAGAAGATGTTGAATATTATAGTACATTAAGAACTTTTGCAGCGGTACATAATTCAGATATAGTGTTATTGATATTGGACTCTACACAGGGAGTTAGTATGCAAGATAAAAAAATAGCAAATTATATTCAAAAAGAAAGAAAAGCATGCATTGTAATATTGAATAAATTTGATTTAATTAACGATAATGTAGATAAAAAATTATTTATTGATGAGGTAAGATATGAATTGTCTTTTTTAAAAAAATCTCCCATTATAATGACTTCTGCCATAACAGGTTATAATATGGATAAAATTATTTCAAAAATTAAAGAAGTTGCCTTACAATATAGTAAAAAAATTCCCACTTCGGTAATAAATGCTTTTATAAGAGAAGCTATTTCTAAAAATCCTCCAAAATATGTAGTGGGGAATACCCTAAAAATTAAATACGCTACTCAAACAGGGACAAAACCACCTACATTTCTATTATTTGTAAACAATCCTAAATTAATGTATACTTCTTATCATAAATATTTAGAAAATAAATTTTATGAAACCTTTGGTTTTGAAGGCTCACCTGTAGTTATAGATTTAGCGAAAAAAAGAGGGGAAAGAGAAACAGTATGAAGATTGTTTTAATAATTATAAGTTGTTATCTTTTAGGTTCCATACCTTTTGGATATATTGTTGGTAAACTGTTTAAGAAAGTAGATATAAGAGAATTCGGAAGTGGAAATATAGGTGCAACCAATGCTCTTAGGATACTGGGACCTCTATTAGCTTCTTTTGTAGTAATTGGCGATATTGGCAAAGGTATTTTTTCTATCTATTTAGTACAATATTTTAATATTGATAATTTATTAATATTAACTATTGCAGGGTTAGCAGTAATATGTGGTCATGACTGGTCTTTATTTCTCGGGTTTAAGGGCGGTAAAGGTATAGCTACTACATTTGGAGTTGTATTTGCTCTCAATCCAACAATATCAATTTTAGCATTAATAATTTGGGGAGTTGTTGTAATAACAACAAGATATGTCTCCTTATCATCTATTTTTGCTGTAATTTCTATTTTTATTTTTACAATATTATTTAAACAACCTTATGAGTATATTATATTCAGTGCGATAATTATGATTCTCGGTATTTTTAAACATAAAGAAAATATTGAAAGATTAAAATCAAAGAAAGAAAGAAAAATCGGAGAAAAGATCAAAATTAAAAAATAAAGTTAACAGAGGAAATATGTTCAAAGTCATAATCAGTGATGCACGAAATAATGAAATATCTGAAATAATAAAAAATGTTTTTGAGATATTTGGGGTAAAAGATAAAGTAGAGGATAAAAAAGTTTTAATAAAGCCAAATCTCCTAGGACCATTTCCTCCGGAGAGAGGGGTGACTACTGATCCAAGAATAATTTCGGCAATTGTTCAAGAATTAAAAAAATGTAAATCTAAAGAAATAATCGTGGGAGATAATTCCGGGAGTATTCACTTTGACCCATTAAAAATAGCAAAAATTACCGGAATATTAGATGCTTCTGACGGTTGTTATAGTAATATTGCCAGGGAAATAGTAGAAGTAAAGATAGAGTCAGAATTTATTGAAGAATTATTTATTTCCAAGATAGTTAAAGAAGCAGATTATGTCATTAATGTTCCAAAATTCAAAACCCACAGTTTAACCACTATTAGCGGTGCCATAAAAAACATGTTCGGTATTATTCCGGGAGGTAAAAAGGCAAAATTACACACTTTTGTTCGGTCCATTAAAGGATTTGCTGAACTTTTATTAGATATTTATCAAATAAGAATTCCTGATTTAAATATTATGGATGCTATAATCGGTATGGAAGGTGCTGGACCTACTAATGGGAAAACACGAGTTATAAATAAAATAATAAGCAGTGATAATGGTATTTCTCTTGATTCAATTATGGCTGCCATGATGGGACTTAAGCCTGATACAATTGAGTTATTACAAGTTGCCAAAGAAAGAAATTTAGGGGAGACAAATATCTCCAATATAATTATTGATGGAGAATTAGAAGTAATTTCGGGATTTAAAACACCAAATAATGGTATTTTGCAAAGAATGAGAAGAATAGCGATCCCTCATGTATTTAATTTTGCGTCGGTTAAGCCGATAGTAAATCATCATAAATGTAAAATATGTAAAAATTGCATTGAAGTTTGTCCTGTTTCGGCAATGAATTTAACCAATAAATTTCCTGAAGCGGACAGAAAAAAATGCATTTCTTGCTTTTGTTGTGATGAACATTGTTCCTATGGTGCAATAATATTACCTTCATGGCCACAGGATTTATACAATCGGTTAAAAGGAAAATAGAAAAATAACAAAAAAATTTACAAGGAATAAAAAATGACTAAATATTTAGTGATAGTTGAATCACCGACTAAAGAAAAAACCTTAAAAAAGATATTAGGTGATGATTATCTTATTAAATCAAGCAAGGGGCATTTAATTGATTTACCTAAAACAAAATTAGGGATATCTATTGAAAATAACTTTCAGCCAGAATATGTGGTTATTCCTAAACAAAGAAGGGTATTGAAAGAATTAGAAGATAGCGCTAAAGGAAAAGAGAAAGTATTTATAGCTACGGATCCGGACAGGGAAGGTGAAGCCATTGCCTGGCACATTGCTCAAAAATTGAAGGTTACAGAGGGGAAGAATAGGGTTATCTTTAATGAAATAACTGAAAGGGTTGTGTCCCAGGCCTTTGAAAAACCAAGAGAAATTAATCTTAATATGGTTAACTCTCAAAAGGCCAGGAGATTATTGGATAGACTGGTAGGCTATAAGATTAGTCCCTTATTGTGGAAAAAGATTGGCAAAAAATTAAGTGCAGGAAGGGTGCAATCTGTAACATTGCTTTTAATATGCGAAAGAGAAGAGGAAATAGCTAAATTTATAATAGAAGAATATTGGACAATAAATGCCTTGTTTAAAAAAATTGAAGATGAGAAAGCGGAGCCTTTTGAGTCAAAACTTTTCTCGATTAATTGTAAAAAAGCAACTATTAAAAATAAAAAAGAAGCAACAGAAATTTGTGAAGAAGTAAAAAATCAGGATATCTATATTAAAAGTATAAACAAAAAGAATGAATCGAGAAATCCGCAGCCACCATTTACTACAAGTACTTTACAGCAAGCAGCATATAATAAATTGAATTTTCCCATAAAAAAAACTATGTTCATAGCTCAACAATTGTACGAGGGTATTACCTTAGGCAATAAAGGTAATATTGGTTTGATCACCTATATGCGTACTGACTCGATAAGAGTATCTGATGAAGCAAAGCATGAAGCGAAAAAATATATTGAAGAATATTATGGTAAAGATTTTGCTAAATCATCTCAAAATTTAAAAAAAGAGAATAACAAAATAAAAAATGTAAAAATTCAGGATGCTCATGAATCCATCAGACCTACATATCTATTAAATCACCCGGAATCGATTAAAAATTATCTAACTAATGACCAATATAAATTATATAATATAATCTGGCAAAGATTTATAGCGAGCCGGATGAAAGCTGCCTATCTGGAAAAAATTACTATAGATATAGAAGCAGGAAGTTATATCTTTAGAACTTCCGGCTATCAAATACTATTTAAAGGATATATGATTCTAGATGGCCAAAACAATCAGGATTTAGATAAAATTCCTGATCTTAAAGAAAAAGATCAACTTAAGTTGTTAAAAATCGAGGCAAATCAATCTTTTACCAAACCTCCTCCCAGATACACAGAAGCCAGCTTGGTAAAAAAATTAGAAAAAGAAGGAATAGGACGACCCAGTACATACGTACCGACTATAAGCACCTTACAGTATCGGGCATATGTGAAAAAAGTAAATAAAAATTTTGTACCTACAGAATTGGGAATAACTGTAAACTCTTTTTTAATTCAATATTTTTCCGATATTATAAATATTACTTTTACTGCAAAAATGGAAAAGCAGCTCGATGAAATCGAATCAGATAAAAAAAAATGGGAAAAAGTTTTAGATGAATTTTACAAAGCATTTTCCAATGATTTGGAAAAAGGGAGTCAGGCACAAAAAATTGAAATGCCAAGAGTATTCAGTGATGAAATATGTGATAAATGTGGTAGTAAGATGTTGATAAAAAATGGGCGTTTTGGTAAATTTTTAGCTTGTTCAAAGTTCCCAAATTGTAAAATCACCAAGCCATTTTTAGATAAAATTGGTGTATCTTGTCCGGTAGAAGGATGTTCGGGTGAGATTATTAGGAAAAAAACTAAAAAAGGGAGGACATTCTACGGATGTAGCAATTATCCGAAATGTTCTTTTGTAACCTGGAATAAGCCGGTTGATAAAAAATGCCCCCAATGTAATCATATCCTGGTAATAATGAAAGATAAAAAAAACGGTTTTTATTATAAATGTAGTCATTCCGATTGTAACTATAAGGATGTTATTAAAGAGGATAAAAAATAAACAACAGGTAACAACAAACAGTTAAATAGCCATTGATTATAAGATAGAAAAATGGCTCCTCAAAAAAAATAAAAAGTAGGGGTTTTTAAATTTGAAGGAAAACATAAATTCGTATATTTCTTTTCTAAAGAATGAAAAAAATTATTCTAATAATACTATTATTTCCTATAAAAATGATTTATTGCAATGGTTAAATTATTTAAAGGATTGTAAAATATTAAAGAGAAATAGTATACAATATATCGACCGTAGTATTATGCGAAAATATATTGTATATTTAAATAAGTGTGATTATTCAGCAAGAAGTATTTGCAGAAAAATATCTACAATCCGATCTTTCTTTAAATTTATATCAAGAGAAGGTATAGTAAAAATTAATCCGACTATCAATTTACTAACACCTAAGATAGACAGGAAGTTACCTTATTTTTTATACTTACAAGAAATTAATAAACTTATCGAAACGCCGCCTGGGAATACAATACTTGGAATTAGAGACAGGGCAATCCTTGAAATACTTTATGGCACCGGGATGAGGGTTGGAGAAATCGTGAATTTAAATGTTCACGATATAGACCTGTATGAAAAAACGGTTAGAGTATTTGGAAAAGGTTCAAAGGAAAGAATTCTCCCTTTGGGTAATCCGAGTATAGAAGCAGTGCAAAAATATTTAGCCAGTAGAAATTTATTTAGAAAAAATATATCTATAAATAAAAATGACCTAAATGCATTTTTATTAAATCGTTTTGGAGGAAGACTGTCAGCAAGAAGTATACGTAGAATTATTATCAAATATATGAAAATAGCTGGCTTAAATAAAAAGGTAAGTCCACATGTTTTAAGGCATTCATTTGCTACCCATCTTTTAGGGGGTGGGGCGGACTTACGTTCTGTTCAGGAACTTTTAGGGCATGAGAGTTTATCTACTACTCAAATATACACTCATATTACCAAAGAAAGATTAAAAATAATTTATAAAAAATCTCATCCCAGGTCTTAATGTTAAAGGTTTAAAAGGAGATGAAATAAAAAATGTTTAAAGGAACTACAATTTTAGCGATAAAACATAAAGGCGAAGTCGCTATTTCTGGTGATGGCCAGATAAGTATGGGAAATACTATTATGAAAAATAATACTAAAAAGATTCGAAAAATTTATGATGATAAAGTTCTTACCGGATTTGCCGGAGCGAGCGCAGATGCCATGACTCTATTTGAAAAATTTGAAAATAAAATAGAAGAACTTCATGGAAATTTACCTAAAGCAGTTATTTCTTTAGCTAAAGAGTGGCGAACTGATAAAATATTAAGAAAATTAGAGGCGGTATTAATTGTTGCGGACAAAGAGCATATATTTATAGTTTCCGGAACTGGTGATATAATAGAACCGGATGATAATATCGCTGCTATCGGATCAGGTGGTCCTTATGCATTGGCGGCAGCAAAGGCTTTGGTTAAATATTCAAATCTATCTGCCTACGAAATAGCTTCAGAATCATTACAAATTGCTGCTTCAATTTGTATCTATACTAATGATAAAATAACAGTAGAAAAATTAAAATAGAAAAGAATGGAGGAACCATAATTGATTAACGATCTAACCCCGTCACAAATTGTTTCCGAACTTGATCAATATATAATTGGGCAAGAAAATGCCAAAAAAGCAGTAGCTATCGCTTTACGAAATAGAATCAGAAGACAGAAATTACCCCCGGAATTAATAGATGAAGTGACCCCAAAAAATATCATAATGATTGGGCCTACCGGAGTTGGAAAAACAGAAATCGTTAAAAGATTAGCAAAATTAGTTAAAGCCCCTTTTGTAAAAGTTGAAGCAACAAAATTTACCGAAGTAGGTTATGTAGGAAGAGATGTGGATTCCATAATCAGAGATATAACAGAAGTAAGTGTTCAATTGGTTCGTAAAGAATGGGCCAGTAAGGTTGAAGATAAAGCAAAACAGTTAGTCGATGAAAAAATAGTAGATTATTTATTCCCTGTATCAACTAAAAGAAAAGAACAAAAGACAAATTTTTTAGATGGTCCATTTTCTTCTGGAATTGAAGAAGAAGAAAAGAAAGAACCTTTTGATATTTTAAAAAATAAAGATGAAAGAGAAGAAAGACTTGAAAGGACTAGAAAAAAGTTTAAAGATAAATTAGAAAAAGGTGAGCTGGAAAATAGATTAATTGAAATCGAAGTTGAGGAAAACACTCAGCCTACAGTAGAAATTTTTTCTAACTCAGGGATAGAAGGAATGGGAATCAATTTTAAAGACATTCTAGGCAGAATGTTCCCCCAAAAAAGGAAAAAACAAAAAGTTACAATTGCAGAGGCTCGTAAAATATTACTCTATACTGAAGCTCAAAAGTTAATAGATATGGATGAAGTAATTCGAGATGCTGTTGATAAAGTGGAAAATTTAGGGATTGTTTTTATTGATGAAATCGATAAAATTGCTACGCAAGAAAAATCATACGGACCAGATGTATCCAGAGGAGGAGTTCAAAGAGATATATTACCTATTATTGAGGGTTCAACAGTTATGACTAAATATGGAGCAGTAAAGACCGACCATATTTTATTTATAGCTGCCGGTGCTTTTACCACTTCAAAGCCTTCTGATTTAATACCTGAATTACAAGGACGTTTTCCTATTAGGGTTGAATTAAATATTTTAAACAAAGAAGATTTAAAAAGAATATTAACTGAGCCCCGTAATTCACTAATAAAACAATATGTAGCCTTACTTGCTACCGAAGATTTGAAAATAGAAATTACAGATGACGCTATTGACGAGATTGCTGAAACTTCTTTTTTGGTAAACGAACAGACAGAAAATATTGGAGCAAGAAGACTGTATACTGTTTTAGAAAAATTATTGGAAGATATTTCTTTTAACGCTCCCAGTTCTAAAAAGAAACAATTTACTATTGATAAAAGATATGTAAGGAAAAAATTACAAAGTATTGTAAGAAACGAAGATTTAAGCAGATATATTTTGTAATTCACCGATTCACTAATTAGATTAGTCGTTAGTGAATAGTTGTTAGTGTTAAATGCAAGATATACGATTCAC
>JADBKX010000083.1:18804-25100 GCA_014894735.1 Candidatus Sediminicultor sextus
TAGATTAGTCGTTAGTGAATAGTTGTTAGTGTTAAATGCAAGATATACGATTCACCATTAACCAAATATGTAACATGTGATAAGTAAGGTGTAATAAGTACCTGTTTTTATAATTTCTGAAATTTAATCTTATTACTCGCTACATATTACTTGTTACTTTATTTTGTACGAGATACGAGATACGGTATTATTATTCTTGATTTAGAAAAAAAACTGTGTTATACTATTTTTGATTTTATGGGTGTATTATATATAAATTATAACGACTTATCATAATTTTAGAATGATAATAAAAAATAGAATTATAAGATTATAAAAATGAAAATTGGAGGATGGTAGATGAGTGTAATTTCAATGAAACAATTGCTAGAAGCAGGGGTGCATTTTGGTCACCAAATGCGCCGATGGGATCCCAAGATGAAGCCATATATTTTTACAGAAAGAAATAATATTTATATTATAGATCTTCAACAGACTGTAAAGTTAGTTGAGATAGCATATGATTTTATAAGAGAAATATCTAGTAATGGTGGTAATGTACTATTTGTAGGAACAAAAAAACAAGCTCAGGAAGCAATTAAGAATGAAGCTGAGAGATGTGGTATGTTTTATATAAATTATAGATGGTTAGGCGGAATTTTAACTAATTTCGATACGATTAGGAAAAGAGTAAAAAGGTTTCATGAATTGGAAGAAATGGAAAATAATAAAATGTTTGAAGTTCTTCCTAAAAAAGAAGTAATAAACTTAAAAAGAGAAAAAGAAAAACTTGAAAAGATATTAACCGGAATCAAAGATATGGTAAAACTTCCAGCTGCAATATTCGTAGTTGACCCCAAAAAAGAGAAGATTGCAGTTGCTGAAGCCATTAAACTTTCTATTCCCATAGTAGCAATTGTGGATACAAATTGTAATCCGGAAGAAATTGATTATGTGATTCCGGGGAATGATGATGCGATAAGGGCGGTAAAACTAATTTCTTCAGTTATAGCTGATGCAGTTCTTGAAGGAAAGAAATCAACTATTGAAAAATAAACTGAAATGGTTTAAAGCATAATATATATAAACGAAACAAGGAGATAGGGATGAATATTAATGCCCAGATGGTTAAGGAATTACGGAAAAAAACAAGTGCCGGAATGATGGATTGCAAGAATGCCTTAAAAGCAACTGAGGGAGACCTGGAAAAAGCAATTGAATATTTACGTAAAAAGGGAATAGATGCAGCTTCTTCAAAATTTAACCGGCAAGCACTAAACGGAAAAGTAGAATCCTACATTCATTTGTATGGTAAAATAGGAGTTTTAGTCGAGATAAATTGTGAAACAGATTTTGTAGCTAATACTAAGGAGTTTAAAGAATTCGTAAAAGATATAGCTATGCAAATCGCAGCCTCAAATCCTAAATATATTTCTAGAGAAGATGTTCCAAACAGTATAATTATAAAAGAAAAAGAGATATTTTATGCGCAACTAGAAAAAGCAGACAAACCTGCTCCGATTATTGAAAAAATCGTGGAAGGTAAATTAGAAAAATATTTCAAGGAAAACTGTTTAAAGGAACAGATATTTATTAAAGATAATAGCAAGAATATTAATCAACTATTGTTAGAGTTAATTGCTAAATTAGGTGAAAATATTGTAATTAAAAGATTTGCCAGATTTCAACTTGGCGAGGAAATCTAAAATTAGTATATAAGGATAAAAAATTATGAAAAAGCCTACATATAAGAGAATTCTCTTAAAACTAGGTGGCGAATCATTCTCAGGAGAAAAAGGTTATGGTATTGACATACAGAAGATCAATTTTATTGCTAAAGAAATTGCAGAAATAAGAGAATTTGGAGTACAAATAGCCATCGTAATTGGTGGAGGGAATATCTTTAGAGGTCAAGAGGGGAGCGAAAAAGGTATAAATCGCGTTTCGGCTGATTATATGGGCATGTTAGCGACTATAATTAATGCTTTAGCCCTTCAAGATTCTTTAGAAAAATTAGATATTGAAACAAGAGTACAAACTGCAATCGAAATGAAAGCAATTGCAGAACCCTATATCAGAAGGAGAGCAATTAGACATTTAGAAAAAAATAGAATAGTAATTTTAGCTGCTGGAACAGGGAATCCTTACTTTACCACAGATACTGCTGCTGCCTTAAGGGCAATTGAGCTAAATGCAGAAGCAATTCTTAAAGCTACAAAAGTTGATGGTATATATGAATCCGACCCTTTAAAAAATTCAAAAGCAATAAAATTTAATAGTTTAGGGTTTCTTGAGTTTTTAAATAAAGGCCTAAAAGTTATGGATGCAACCTCCATTTCTTTATGCATGGAAAATAATATTCCAGTGATCGTTTTTAATTTTAATACTATTGGAAATATTAGAAGAGTTGTATTTGGTGAAAAAATAGGGACAATAGTGAAGGGGGGATAGATATGCTGCAGGATTTATTGAATGAAACAAAGATTAGAATGGAAAAAACAATTACAGCATTAAGAGATGAATTTGCTCATATAAGAACAGGAAGAGCTTCTTCAAACTTAGTAGATCGGATAAAAATATCCTATTATGGTACATTAACTCCTCTAAAACAAATAGCAAATATTTCTATTCCAGAATCAAATTTAATAGTTATTCAACCCTGGGATAAAAATTGTCTTTCTGAAATTGAAAAAGCTATATGGAAATCTGATTTAGGATTAGTTCCATCTATTGATGGTAATATTATTCGACTTACCATACCACCACTAAACGAAGAAAGAAGAAAAGAGTTAGTAAAACTGGTAAAAAAAGAAGCAGAAAATGGAAAAATAAGCACAAGAAATATAAGAAGAGAAGTGAATGATTCAATAAAAAAAGAGGAGAAAGAAAGCAATATTTCAGAAGATGAAAGTAAAAAGTATCAAAATGAAGTCCAAATATTAACAGATGAACATATAAAAAGTATTGATAAATTATTAGAGCTTAAAGAAAAAGAAATTATGGAAGTATAAAAAATCGTTTTTAAATCATTTAATAAAGAGAGGAGATCTTGAATGTCTTATAAAATTAGTGATGAATGCATCAAATGCGGCATATGTACTGATGAATGTCCTGAAGAAGCAATTTCTGAAGGAGAAGAAACTTATGTAATTGATAAAAATAAGTGTACAGATTGCGGAGCTTGTGCCGATGCTTGTCCAAGTGAAGCAATAATAAAGGAATAAAAAAATATAACCCCCCTTCACATTTTAAAATATGTTAATCTATTTTTAATTAATATATTTTTAAGGGGGTTTTTTTATAGGTGATAATTATTAGTAATCATAAAAACATTAAAAATGATTTATTTGATAAGAATAAATTACCTCAACACCTGGCTATAATAATGGATGGAAATGGTCGGTGGGCAGAAAAAAGGGGATTACCTCGAAGCGTAGGGCACAGGGAAGGGGCAAAAGCAGTTAAAAGAGTGATAGCTAACTGCATAAATTTTAACATTCCAATATTAACGCTTTTTGCTTTTTCTACGGAAAATTGGAAACGTCCTAAAAACGAAGTAATGTACCTACTAAAATTATTTGAAAGAGTTTTGAGTAAAGAAAAAGCAAACTTAATTAAAAATAATATAAAAATTAATTTTATAGGAAGATTAAACGATCTACCTAACTCACTTAATGAAAAGATAAATGAATTATTTGAATCTACCAAGAAGAACAACAAACTTATTTTAAATATTGCTATTAACTATGGTGGAAGAGCTGAAATTATTGATGCACTCAAATCTATAACACTTAAAATACTAGAAAAAAAGTTAAATATTGAAGAAATTAACGAAAATACTATTAGTGATAATTTATATACCCATAATCTTCCTGACCCTGATCTACTAATTAGAACAGCAGGCGAAATGAGGATTAGCAATTTTATGATCTGGCAGATAGCTTATGCTGAACTTTGGGTAACTCCTGTTTTTTGGCCCGATTTTGATAAAAATAATTTAATAGAAGCAATAAGAAATTTCCAAAAAAGAGTGAGAAAATATGGAGGAAAAATACAATAATTTTTTAAAGAGAACTGCCACAATTATTATAGCGGTTTTCTTAGCTTTCTTAACAATATTTTGGAAAGGATTTCCCTTTTTTATAATTATTATAATAATAGCTTTGTTGGGGTTAAAGGAATTATATAGTATAGCCCACAAACTTGGGTATAGACCGTCATATATATTAGGTAGCGTACTAACATTTTACTTTATTATTATAACAGTTTATGATATTTATTGCTGGAATTACTATATTGAAAATATAATTATTACTTTTTTTATTATACTCACTTTTATTTTTCAACTATTTAAAAAAGATTATTCTAAGGTATTAGCCGAGATATCCATTACAATTTTTGGAAGCATTTATTTAGGATATTTATTATCCTTTACGTTAAAAATAAAAGATTTACCCAATGGAAATTATTATCTTATTTCTCTATTAATTATTACTTGGGCTAATGATACTGGAGCTTATCTTATTGGCACTAAATTTGGTAAAAATAAAATATTTCCTAAAATAAGCCCTAAAAAAACTATTGAAGGATCAATTGGAGGGATTATATTTAGTATTGCTAGCACATTTGCCTTAAAAAACTGGTTAAATTTAACTTTTAATGAATTGCTTTCTCTCGGTTTGATTATATCAATAATAGCACAACTGGGCGATTTATTTGAATCCGTATTAAAAAGAGGTTCGGGAATTAAAGATTCAGGAACTTTAATCCCCGGTCATGGAGGAATATTAGACAGTCTTGATAGTCTAATATTTACAGCTCCCATATTCTATTATTATTATATTGTTTTATATTTTTTGCACTGATGAATATTTTTGAAAGTACGAGATCTAATTATGAGAAAAAAAATAGTTATATTAGGTTCAACAGGCTCGATAGGACAGCAAACTTTAGAGGTTATACGAAAATTTTCAAATGAATTTGAAGTAGTAGGACTAAGTGGTTGGGAAAATACGACTTTTCTTAAAGAGCAGATAAGTTTATTTAGGCCTAAAGTAGCGGTAGTTAAAAATGAATATATCGCCAGGAAATTAAAAAAGGATTTAGGTAACTCGAGTGATATTAAATTATTATGGGGGACCGAAGGATTAATAAAAATATCAACCTTAGAAGAAGCCGATATTATTGTAGTTGCTATAACCGGGATAGCATCTCTTATACCTACTTTTGAAGCAGTGAAAAATGGGAAAAAAATAGCTTTAGCCAGCAAAGAAGCGATGGTAGTAGCTGGTGAATTATTAGTTAACGAAGCAAAGTTAAGAAATGCAAAAATTTTACCAATAGATAGCGAGCATAGTGCAATTTTGCAGTGTCTAAATAATGAACAAAAAAACTGTGTCGAAAAAATTATTTTAACTGCATCTGGAGGAGCACTTTATGATTTCACTGAAACTGCTTTAAAAAATGTTTCAATTGAAGACGCGCTAAATCATCCCACCTGGAAAATGGGGAAAAAAGTTACCATTGATTCAGCTACCTTAATGAATAAAGGATTAGAAGTAATTGAAGCAAAATGGTTTTTTAATATACCGGTAAATAAAATAGAAATCGTAATCCATCCTCAAAGTTATGTACACTCAATGGTTCAATTTATAGATGGTACTATTCTGGCTCAAATAAGTGAACATGACATGAAGATTCCCATACAGTACGCCCTATTTTACCCTAATAGAACTATTAATAACTTTTCACGACTAGAATTAACCAAAATAGGTCAACTAACTTTTAAAAAACCAAATTTTAGCAAATTCCCTTGTATTAAACTTGCCTATCAAGCCTTAGAGATTGGAGGAACAATGCCAGCGGTATTAAATGGAGCAAACGAAATTGCAGTTAATGCTTTTTTAAATAGTCAAATAAGCTTTTCCGCAATTCCTTTAATTATTCAATACACAATGAAAGAACACAAGCCAAAGTATAATCCTAACATTAGTGATATCTTAGATGCTGACTACTGGGCCAGGGAGAGAGCTTTAGATTTTTGCATAAATATAAAATAATTAAATTGTATAGGTATTTCCCCAATGGGAATCTAGAAGCGAAAGATAAGAGAAAGGATAGATTCCCGTTTCCACGGGAATGACAGAGAATACGAGAATAAAAACGGGTCGAATAAATTAGGCCCTTACGTAATTGGTAGATTGACCAATCTTGTATCTTGTATTTAAAACTAACGTCTATTCACTAACGACTAATTTAATTTGGAGTAAAAATGATAACTATAATTTCCTTTATATTTGTTTTTAGTATATTAATAT
>JADBKX010000083.1:25200-29663 GCA_014894735.1 Candidatus Sediminicultor sextus
GGAGTAAAAATGATAACTATAATTTCCTTTATATTTGTTTTTAGTATATTAATATTTTTTCATGAATTTGGTCATTTTATTGCAGCTAAAGCATCTGGAGTAATGGTATATAAATTTGCCTTTGGTTTTGGACCAAGAATATTAGGATTTAGAAAAAACCAAACAGAATATCTAATCTGCTTAATTCCTCTCGGTGGTTATGTAAAAATGGCTGGGGAAACGGGGCAAGAAGATATTAAAGAAACATCAGAAGAGGTGTCCGAAAAACAAAGATTTGACAAGAAAACATTAGGAATTAGAGCATTAATAGTGGCTTTAGGTCCTTTTATGAATATTTTAACCGCAGTTGTTATATTTAGTCTTATATTTTTTATAAATGGAATTCCGGTAGTTACCAATGGTATATCGACGGTTATTGAAAATAGCCCGGCTGAACAAGCGGGCATACTTTCCGGAGATAAAATTGTCGCAATTGATTCGATAAAAAATGAAGATCCCAATAGAATTGCGAATATTATAAATAAAAGTTCAGGAGAAGAATTACAAATAACCTTAGATAGGGGAGGGGAAAATATTAATGTTTTTGTAATTCCTAAATACGATGATAATTATAAAAAAGGGTTAATCGGAATTACCTTTGAAATATCTGCCGAAAAGATTAATATTTTTTCAGCTTTTTCTAAGGGCTTAATTGCAACTGGAAATATTATAAGACTAATATTTTCTAATACAATAGAAATGATTACTGGAAAAGTCCCTCTGGAGATAGCCGGACCTTTAGGTATAGCTCAAATGACCGGAGAAGCAGCAAAACTAGGCTTTTTAAACCTATTATATTTTACGGCAATTTTAAGTGTATTTATAGGATTGTTTAATCTTCTCCCTATTCCCATTTTAGATGGCGGGCATCTATTAATTTTAGTTATAGAAAAAATAAGGGGTAAACCGCTGGAACCTGAAAAAACAAGCTTTATGTACTTAATTGGAATATCTTTTATGATAATTATTTTTATCATTGCAACTTATAAAGATATTTTAAGAGTTTTTTTTAAGTAAAAAAAGGGGAAATTGTAGGCGACGTATATGAGAAGAAAGACCAGGAGCGTGAAGGTAGGCAACTTGGAAATTGGAGGGAATGCTCCAATTTCGGTTCAATCAATGACTAATACTGACACGAAGAATATATCAGATACAGTATCCCAGATAAAAAGAATGGAAAAAGAAGGTTGTGAGCTTGTAAGAGTGGCTGTTCCAGACTTAGAGTCATGTTATTCGTTACCCTTAATAAAAAAAGAAATTAGTATACCCTTAGTTGCTGATATTCACTATGATTATAAATTAGCCCTAAAATCTATTGAATTTGGTGTAGATGGATTACGGATAAACCCTGGAAATATCGGCAATAGTGAGAAGATTAAATTAGTTATAAAATCAGCAAAGAAAATGGATTTACCTATTAGGTTTGGTATAAACTCCGGTTCGTTAGATAAAAATATATTAAAGAAACATAAAAAAGTAACTCCTCAAGCTTTAATAGAAAGTGCTGTAAATGTTATCAAGATATTAGATGAACTCAACTATCATAATATAATATTCTCCATTAAATCCACAGATATAATTAATACTATCGAAGCAAACAATATATTTTCCTCAAAATATGATTATCCTTTACATTTAGGGATTACTGAGGCAGGCCCACCTTTTCAAGGTATTATTAAGTCATCTGTGGGAATTGGCGTACTATTATTTCAAGGTATAGGTGACACTATTAGAGTATCACTGACCGGAGACCCCGTAGAAGAAATAAAAGTAGGGTATGAAATATTAAAGGCTTTACATCTTCGACAAAGAAACCCGGACTTAATTTCTTGTCCTACCTGTGGGAGATGCAAGGTAGACCTAAATAAAATTGTAAAAAAAGTGGAAAGGCAGATTCGCAATATCCATAAACCATTAACTATTGCGGTTATGGGTTGCATGGTAAATGGTCCGGGTGAAGCAAAAGAAGCTGATATAGGGGTTGCATTTGATAAAGAGAAGGGAGTGCTGTTTAAAAAAGGCAAGATAATTGCTAAATCTAGTGATAAAATAATAATAAGAAGATTATTGGAAGAAATTAAAAGTGTGTAAAAAAAGGCTCTATCTTTTTTTCTCTCTCTTTCTTAACTCGCTACTCAATACTATATACTCGATACTATTTTAACATTGAGAATAATTGTGTGATGTGTTATAATTTCTGGTAAATATTAATTAAAAAATAGCCTATTTATATATTATTCCACCTTATTATATAGAATTTTTTATAGGCTACCTTATTAATAATTGAGGGGTGAATTTTTTGATAGATAAAATCATTTTAGAAGTTAAAAAAACTGAATGCGCTGCAGATAAGATTATCAAAGATGCCAATGATAAAGCGGAAATAATTATTGATAAGGCACACAAAGAATCAGAAAAACTAATTGAAAGAATCAAAGAAGAAGCTAAAAAAGAAGGAAAGATGACCATTGAAAAAGAAGAAAAATTAGCCAGGATAGAAGCAGATAATATTATAAGAAAAAGTGAAATAGAAAAAGAAAAGCTAGGTAAAAAATCTTTAAAAAATATTGATGAAGTGGTAAAAATAGTAATTAAAAAAGTAATGGAAGGTAAATAATGGCTGTTTGCAAAGTAAAAAAAGTAAGTATTTTTACTCACCTTGAATTAAAAGACGAGATTATTGAAGAACTCCAAAAAGTAGGCTGTGTCCAAATAATAGAGGTTAAACCTAAATTAAAAAAGTCGAGTTTATTAGATTTTAATGTAATAAATAATACAGAAGGCATATCCGCATTGCCAGAAGTAAAATATTGCATAGATTATCTATCAAATTTCATAGATAAACCTAAAAAATCCGAGAAACCCACAATCACCACTAAAAACATTTATGATTATAAAAAACTACCTTTATTATTTTCTCAATTTGATTATAAAAAGATTTATAGTAAGTGCAAAGAATTAGACGAAAAATTAAAAGAACTAAAAAATAAAGAAAATCATATTGTAAAGATACAAGAACACTTAGAAGAATGGAAAGAATTAAATCTAAAAGTAGAGGATCTGGAAGGAACAAAAAATACTAAAATCATCGTAGGAACTCTCCCTTCAAAAGATTTCGTTTCATGTTTGGAAGAGATAAAAAAGATAGGAAAAGAGATTGAAATTAATAAATTTACTGAAGATAAGAAACGATGCAAAATAGTGATTATTTCAATATCTGAATATTATGTTCCTATTAAAAAAGTAATGGAGAAGTATAATTTTGATTCTTTTCAAATTCCTTTAGAATTCGCTAAAACCCCAAAAAATATTTTGGAAGATATTTCAGAAGAATTAAACAACATTAAAGAAAAAAGAGAAATAATTTCTGATGCAAGTAAAAAATTGTATAGAGAGAATTCATCGTTATATCTTGCTTTTGATTACCTTTCTATTTTAAAAAGCAGAAAAGATATAGAAAAATATTTAAAGATGACTAAACAAGTTATAATTATTGAAGGATGGATCTTAGAAAAAGACATAAATAAAATGAAAGGTAGGTTATTTAATAGAACAAACGAACTGGAGATAATCTTTAGCGATCCCGATGAAAAGGATGATATACCTGTTGCTTTAGATAATAATAAATTTGTTGAACCTTTTGAATCAGTTACAGAACTGTATGGAATTCCCAAATATAAGGAATTTGATCCCACTCCTTTATTTGCTCCCTTTTATTTTATTTTCTTCGGAATGTGTTTATCAGATGCCGGTTATGGTCTAATTATTACTGCTTTATCCTATTATGCTTTATTAAAATTAAAACTTGAAGGGACAACAAAGAAATTTATTGGATTATTTTTCTTATGCGGATTATCTACTTTTGTAGTGGGAGCTCTTATGGGTAGTTGGATGGGGGATACTCTTAATTATCTTCCAAAAAATATTTTATTTATAAAAACTTTTTTAATTGATACCATAACCTTACTCGACCCGATAAAAAATCCTATGCCTCTATTATTGATATCTCTATCTTTGGGAGTCATTCAAATTTACACCGGATTTATTATTAAATTTATTGCCAATGTAAAGGAAAAGAAAATTAAAACAGGATTAATGGACCAAGGATCATGGTTGTTATTGATTTCCGGAATACTTTTATTTGTAATAGCAAGTACGATTGGTTCTTTGGCAGGATTTACAATTATAGCGAAATATATAATATGGGCGGGATTGTTATTTTTAGTCCTTACACAGGGAAGGTCAAATAAAAACATCATACTAAAAATTGCTGGTGGAGTAATAAGTTTATATAACCTTATAGGTTATTTTAGTGATATTCTTTCTTATTCGCGACTATTTGCTTTGGGATTATCAACTGCAGTATTAGCAGTAGTAGTAAATACTTTTGTAATGTTATTTAAGGATATTCCGATTATCGGAAT
>JADBKX010000083.1:29763-34610 GCA_014894735.1 Candidatus Sediminicultor sextus
CATAATAATATTAATAGAAATAGGAGGGAAATATGATTACACAAGGGATAGTAATTGCATTCTTGGGTTCTGCAATAGCAATAGGTTTATCCTGTTCTGGTTCTGGTATGGGAGTAGGCATAGCCGGAGCTGCGGGAGTTGGAGTAATGATTGAAGAACCGGAAAAATTTGGTTTGGTATTATTTTTACAAGCTTTTCCAGGTACACAAGGTATCTATGGCCTATTGGTCGGATTTTGGGTCTTAATGAAAACAGGTATTCTTGGAGGTTCACCAATTCCCCTGAGCTTGGATCAGGGATGTCAGATATTTTTTTCCTGCATACCGGTAGGGGTGGTGGGCTTTTTTTCCGGATGGTATCAAGGGAAAACTGCTGCAGCAGCCATAGGATTAATTGCAAGAAATCCAGGAGGAGTTGGTAAAGCAATAGTAATGGTTACTATGGTAGAAACTTATGCAGTATTTTCTTTATTGGCTTCTTTGTTACTTTTTAACGCAATAACTCTATAAAAGGACAAACATGATATGACTATTAAAGATATAAATGACAAGATTATATCTGATGCCAAAATTCAAGCAAGTAAAATTATTACTCAAGCTGAAGACAATGCAAATAATATAATAAAAAAAGGTGAAAAAGAAGCAGATAATGTTAAAAAAATAATATTATACAAAATCAACCAAGAAGCATCTCTAAAAAAGAGTAAAATATTAACTGAGGCGAATTTAGAGGCAAAAAAAACTATTTTATTAGAAAAACAAAAAATCATGGAAGATGTTTTTGATAAAGCCTTGGAAAGCATTACAAAATTGAATAGTAAAGACTATCTTAATTTTATAAAAAAATTGATATTGGATAATATTGAAAGAGGCGATGAAACTATTTTTACTGGATCTTCAGATAAAAATAAAATATGCAAAGATTTTATAGAAGAAATAAATAAAGAATTAAAAGCTAAGGACAAGAAGGGTGAATTGAGATTATCCACCTCTTATCTTCCGATAAAAGGTGGAGTAGTTATCGGTTCTGGTAAAATAAGAAAAAATATTTCATTAGAATTTTTATTGAAAAAAATTCGGGAAGAATTAGAAATACAAATAAGCAAAGATTTATTTAACTAATATTTTTTATAATGATATTTATTATCTAGTTTAATGAGAGAAAGGTTTATTAGTGTTCAAATATTTTACCGCAGATACTAATGATCAAGAAGAATATGCTTTTGCTAATGGAAGTGTAAAGTCATTAGAAAAGGGATTATTAAATAAGGACATTCTAGACAGAATGATAAAATCCGGCGATATTGTTTCTGCATTAAAAATATTATCCGAAAGTGATTTAAATGATTATTCTTTTGATCTCAATAATCCTTCAGATTTTGAGAATTCATTAAATAAAGAACTATTACACACTTATGATATCATAAAAAGTATTTCCCAAGTTTCTACTTTTAATTTTCTTTATTTCACCTTCGCCTCCAAGTATGATTTTCACAATATTAAGATACTTATAAAATCGAAATACTTAAAAAAAGATATTTCCAATGAGTTACTTTCACCCATTGGAACCATAGATATAGAAAAACTAAATTTAGCGATTAAAGATGAAAAATATGAAAATATCCCCGATTCTTTCGAATTTCTAATCAAAAAAACCTTCTCAGAATATAATAAATTTAAAGACCCTGAGATGATAGATTTTGTTTTAGATAAGGAAAGATACGTTATGATATTTAATAAAATCAGGGAAATAGAAATAATTGAAGCAGAAGAACTTTTTTTAAAAAGGTTTATTAATATAAATATAGACCTTAACAATATCATTAACTGCATCAGGGCAAAGATAAGAGGGGAGAAAAAAGCTTTTATCAAAGAGTTTTTAATTCCTGAAGGTGATTTTAAAATAGAAAAAATAATAGAAATATATGATTCTCCTTTATCTTCCTGGTGTGAAAAACTGATTTATACTGATTATAAAAATATAGTAGAAACGGGAGTAAATTACTTTCAAAGAAATAACTCCTTAATGGAATTAGAGAAGCTGAGGGATAATTTTATTCTAAATTTCTCAAAGATAGGAAAATACATTACCTTTGGAATTGAACCATTAATAGGATTCATTACCGCAAAAGAGAATGACATAAAAAATATTAAAATAATATTATCAGGTAAGTTAAATAAACTATCTCCTGATCAAATCAAAGAAAGAGTACGTGATAGTTATGTATAAAATTGCTTTAATTGGAAGTAGAGATACTATAATCGGTTTTAAATTACTGGGTGTCTCTTTATTCCCCACAACTAAAAAGGATGAGGCTGTAGAAATATTGGATAAACTAGTAAAAGAAGAATATGCAGTGATATTTGTAACTGAAGATATAGCATGTCAAATATTTGAAGAAATAGAAAGATTACAAAAAACATCTTTTGCCAGTATAACCATAATACCCAATAAATTAGAAAAAAAATATTTAGGGCAGAAAATATTAAGAAGAAATATAGAAAAAGCCATAGGAACAGATATTTTATTTAAAAAAGAGGTAGAATAATGAAAACAGCGAAAATAATTAAAGTTGCCGGACCGGTAGTAGCAGCTAAGGGATTAAAAAATGCCAAGATGTATGATGTAGTAAAAGTCAGCAGTCAGAAATTAATTGGTGAAATAATTGAACTAAGTAAAGATTCAGCAACCATACAAGTTTATGAGGAAACTTCAGGAATTGGTCCTGGAGAATCTGTTTTTTCTACTGATATGCCCCTGAGTGTGGAATTGGGCCCAGGCCTCATTTCATCAATTTACGATGGTATTCAAAGACCTTTAGATATATTGAAATCAACCAAAGGGGATTTTATTACCAGAGGGGCAGAAGAGTTTGCCATTGATAGAAAAAAGAAATGGGATTTTGAACCAATTTCTAAAAAGGGAGATAAAGTAATATCCGGTGATATTATAGGCACTGTACAAGAAAGCAGCATTGTTAAACATAAAATTATGGTTCCTTACGGAATTCATGGTGAAATCAAAGAAATATATAAAGATAAATTTACGGTTACAGATACCATTGCCCTAATAAAAGATCAAGAAGGTTCAATTCACGAAATTAAAATGTTACAAAAATGGCCGGTAAGAAGACCAAGGCCTTATAAGAAAAAATTACCTCCTCTTGAACCGTTAATCACCGGACAAAGGATAATAGATATGTTTTTCCCCATAACTAAAGGGGGGACAGCGTGCATACCGGGTCCTTTTGGTAGTGGAAAGACCGTAGTGCAACATCAGATATCCAAATGGTGTAACGCAGAAATAATTCTCTTTATCGGATGTGGCGAAAGAGGCAACGAAATGACCGATGTTTTATTAGAATTTCCGGAATTAATCGACCCTTATTCCGGAAAACCATTAATGGAAAGAACTATCTTAATTGCCAATACATCAAATATGCCTGTTGCAGCTCGTGAGGCTTCTGTATATACCGGTATAACTATCGCGGAATACTATCGGGATATGGGATATAATGTTGCGCTTATTGCTGACTCGACTTCTCGTTGGGCCGAAGCAATGCGTGAAATATCAGGCAGATTAGAAGAGATGCCGGGAGAAGAAGGCTTTCCTGCATATTTAGGTACTCGAATTTCAAGTTTTTACGAAAGATCCGGAAGAATAAAATGTCTTGGTAGTGATGATAAGGAAGGAACATTAAGTATTGTCGGTGCGGTATCACCACCAGGGGGAGATCTATCTGAACCGGTTACCCAAAATACTTTACGTACTGTTCAAGTTTTCTGGAGTTTACAAGATAAATTAGCCTACAAAAGGCATTTTCCGGCAATAGATTGGCTAACAAGTTATTCTCTTTACTTGTCTGGGTTATCAGAATATTATAAAAAAGAAATCGGTGAAGAATATATGGAGATACGTGATAAATCTATGGCATTGCTCCAGGAAGAAGCAGAATTAGAAGAAATTGTAAGATTAGTAGGTGTTGATGCCTTGTCAACTCATGAAAAGCTAATATTAGAAACAGCAAGATCTATCAGGGAGGATTTTCTACTTCAAGATGCTTTTGATATTACTGATTCATATAGTTCCACAAAAAAACAATTTCTTATTTTAAAATTAATTATAATGTTTCACGAAAATGCTAAAAAAGTAATTGAAAACGGAGTGACTATAGAAAAATTAAGTGCATTACCAATAAAAGCAAAAATAATTAGAGCAAAATATATAGAAGAAAAGAACTTAAAAGCATTTAGTGAAATTGAAAAAGAAATAATATCCCAAGTTAGTTCAACAACCGATTAAAGGGAAGGAGATAATATAGCAAAGATGATTAAAGAATATTTAACCATATCAGATGTAGCAGGGCCTTTAATAGTAGTAGAAAAAACAATCGATGTAAAATATCAGGAATTAGTTGAAATAGAGCTATCTTCCGGAGAAATAAGAAGAGGGCAGGTGCTTGAAATTACTGAAGATAAGGCAGTTGTCCAGGTATTTGAGGGAACTACAGGAATTGATGTTTCAAATACTAAGGTTCGTTTTTTAGGTAAGGTAATGGAATTGCCTATTTCCCTGGATGTTTTGGGAAGAATATTTGATGGTTCGGGAAGACCTATAGATGATGGTCCTCAAATTATTGCAGAAAAAAAATTAGATATAAATGGAAATCCTATTAATCCTTATGCACGAGATTATCCTAACAATTTTATCCAAACCGGTATTTCTTCCATCGATGTATTAAATACCTTGGTCAGAGGACAAAAGCTGCCCATCTTTTCTGGTTCAGGATTACCCCATGCAAAACTTGCTTCCCAAATCGCGCGGCAGGCAAAAGTATTAGGAAAAGA
>JADBKX010000083.1:34710-36661 GCA_014894735.1 Candidatus Sediminicultor sextus
AAAAAAGGATCAATTACTTTAATTCCCATTTTAACTATGCCAGAAGATGATAAAACTCATCCCATACCGGACTTGACAGGTTATATTACGGAAGGGCAGATAATATTATCAAGAGAATTGCACCATAAAGGAATTTATCCCCCTATTAATGTATTACCTTCTTTATCTCGGTTAAAAGATAAAGGAATTGGTTTAAATAAAACGCGCGAAGACCATCCAAATGTTATGAATCAACTTTTTGCTTCCTATGCAAGAGGTAAGGAAGCCAAAGAATTAGCAGTAATTTTGGGAGAAGCCGCACTCACAGAAATAGACAAGAAATATGTTAAACTCTCCAACAATTTTGAGGAAGTTTTTGTTAACCAGGGTGAAGATGAAAATAGAACTATTGAAGAAAGTTTAAATATAGGATGGAAACTATTAACAATTATACCGAAAGAAGAATTAAAAAGAATAAAAGATGAACTTATAGAAAAATATTTACCAACGGATGTAAGCATGGAGGATAAAGATATTAATGTTGTTAAAGGTTAATCCAAATCGAATGGAGTTATTGAGATTAAAAAAGAGACTATTTGTCGCCAAGCGAGGGTATAAACTATTAAAAGATAAGAGAGATGCATTAATTCAGGTGTTTGTTCGCTTAGCAAAAGAGAGTAATACTCTCAGGGAGGAATTAGAGGAAAATCTTCTAAAATGTTATGCTCTTTTTTCTAATGCTTCTTCTTTAATGAGCAAGCTGACTTTAGAAGAAACCTTGATGTTTCCCAAGGCAAAAAGTGAAATTGAAGTATCTTTTAAAAATATAATGAGTGTAAATGTTCCTCAATATAAATTTAAATGTGAGGGAAAATATTATTCATATGGTCTGGTTGATACTGCCGCCGAACTGGATGGTGCCTTAAAAGAATTTCATGATGTTTTACCTCTCATGCTAAAAGTAGCTGAATTAGACAAATCGATAACTCTTTTAGCCAATGAAATTGAAAAAACTAGACGAAGGGTTAATGCATTAGAATATGTAATAATTCCAGATTTAGAAGAGACGATAACATTTATTACTATGAAATTAGACGAAGTGGCAAGATCGACCAATTCTGCAATTATGCGAATTAAAGATATTATAAGAGCATAAAAAATGAAAATTGGGATAATTTCTGATATTCATAGTAATTCCGAAGCAATAAATTGTGTTTTAAAGAACATTGAAAAAGTTGATGAATTTATTTGTTTAGGAGATATTGTTGGTTATGGTACTGAACCCAATTATTGTATTAAAAAGGTAAAAGATATAAACTGTAGATGCATAGGCGGAAACCACGATTTTGCAGTTGTAGGAAAATTAGATATAAATTATTTTAATTATACTGCGAGGGCTGCAATATTATGGACTTCTCTTCAATTAAAAAAAGAAAACCTTAATTTCTTAAAAAATCTTGAAAAAAGGATTGAACTTAAAGATAATGTCATTGCAGTTCATGGCAGTCCTCAAAATCCATTATTAGAATACATTTTAGATAAAGATACTGCGAGTTTAATCTTCAGTAAGTTTAATTTTAAAATATGTTTTGTAGGGCATTCTCATTTAGCAGGATGTTTTTCTTTCAATGAAAATAATAATCAAATAGATTATATAAATTTTAGCAATGGTGGCTATATTGAAATTAGTAAGAATAAAAGGTATATTATTAATTGTGGGAGTGTTGGTCAACCTCGTGACGGTAATCCCCAGGCAAGCTATGGAATTTATGACTTAAAATATAATGCAGTTAATATTTATCGCGTTTCTTACCCGTTTAATTTAACACAAGGTAAAATAATTAATGCGGGATTACCCAGGAGTTTAGCTGATAGACTTAGCTATGGTAGATAGTATGTGCCCGTGGCTTAATTGGATAAAGCGACGGCCTCCGGAGCCGTAGATTGGAGGTTCAAGTCCTCTCGGGCACAC
>JADBKX010000132.1 GCA_014894735.1 Candidatus Sediminicultor sextus
CCTGAACACGCACTGGTATCTATAAGAATCTGGTGCAAATATTTCGCCAATATTGAGCTGGTAGAGACTTTAGTTATTACGGACTCTGACCGTGGAGAAGGTGCCAGAAAGCGGGAAGAACTGCTCCACAAAGCTTTTGAACTCGGGGTATTATTGGGACAATGATACAGCTTCTGCATATTTTTTCTTTGAAAAGCAAGCAGCTCCCTCAAGAGGTAAAATCATAAAAATTAAAAAGATAATACGTTCCAAGAGAAAAAGTATTGCTATGTATATAAATAATGATGCTGCATTAATAGTAATGGCGCCTTTTCATGCCAGCGAAGAAGTTATAAATAAAGTTGTTTTAAAATATAAAGAAAGGTTGGAGAAAACCCAAAAAGAAGTTCAATTAAGGAATTTGAAATTTAATAAAAAAGAATTTATAAATGGAGAAAGATTCCTTTATCTGGGGAATTATTATAATTTAAAGCTAGTAGATAATCGAGAAATTCTTCTGGATTTTAAAGATCAATTTTTACTTTCAAAAAAATATTTATCCTACGCGAAGAATATTTTTATTATTTGGTATAAGAGAAGAGCATATGAAACCATATCCCGGAGGGTTAGATTATATGCACAAAAAAGAGGATTTAAATATAATAAAATAAATATCACCAATGCACGAAAGAGATGGGGTTCTTGCTCTCACCAGGGTAATCTAAGTTTTACCTGGCGATTAATGATGGCTCCTTTACCTATCATAGATTCTGTTGTTGTTCATGAGCTCGTGCATCTTGAATTGAAAAATCATTCAAAGGCATTTTGGAATAAAGTGGGAATCTTAGACCCTGAGTATAAAGAACATAAAGAATGGCTAAAGAATAATGGATATTTATTGAGGTTGGAATAAGAAGTGGATGCAGAATAGGAAGGTTATGGAAATTTGATGATTGAGCGAAGGAGATATTAGATGTTCTTACCCACTACCAGAGAAGAGATGAAAGAATTATCCTGGGATAAGCTGGATGTAATTATTGTAACCGGGGATACTTATATAGACAGTCCTTACATCGGAGCAGCGGTTATAGGAAAAGTGCTTTATTCAGCAGGATATAAGGTTGGTATTATTGCCCAGCCAGATACAGAGGGTGAGAAGGATATTAGCAGACTGGGGGAGCCTGCTCTCTTCTGGGGAGTCACTGCCGGCTCGGTAGATTCGATGGTGGCTAATTATACTGCCCTGAAGAAGAGGAGGAGGAAAGATGATTTTACCCCCGGGGGAAAAAATACCAAGAGACCTGATCGGGCAGCTATAGTCTATTCTAATCTGATAAGAAAATATTTTAAAAATACCAAACCGATTGTCCTGGGAGGAATAGAAGCGAGCCTGCGCCGAATAGCCCATTATGATTATTGGGATGACAAGATAAGAAGAGCGATACTTTTTGATGCCAAGGCAGATATTTTAGTCTATGGTATGGGAGAAAAGTCTGTTTTGAAATTAGCCGATGATTTAAAAGCCGGCAAGGATTGGAGAGATATCAGAGGAATATGTTACATCTCTCCACACTCCAGAGAAGAATATGCCATACTTCCTTCTTACCAGGAAGTTAGAGAAGATAAGAAAAAATTTATCTCTATGTTTCATACTTTTTATTTAAATAATGACCCTCTAACTGCCAAAGGATTATGTCAGCAGCAGGACAGCAGATATTTAATTCAAAATCCGCCCAGTTATCCTCTTGTTCAAAAGGAATTGGATAAGGTTCATGATTTACCCTATGAAAGAGAAGTCCACCCCTATTATAAAAAAGAAGGAGAAGTAGAAGCCCTAAAGACCATAAAATTCTCTATTACTACTCATCGCGGCTGTTACGGGGAGTGTAATTTTTGCTCTATAACCGTTCATCAGGGTAAAGTTATCCAGGGAAGGAGCGAAAAGTCCATCTTAAGAGAAGCAAAATTATTGACTAAATTGGGGGATTTTAAGGGATATATTTTGGATGTGGGCGGACCTACCGCCAATATGTACGGAATAGAATGTCAGAAGAAATTAAAGTCGGGAAGCTGTACTGATAAGAGATGCCTGTATCCCCAAATTTGCCCGAGTCTAAAGATAAATCATAAAAAACAGATGGAAATTTTAAATAAGATAAGGCGGATTGAGGGGGTAAAAAAGGTTTTTGTCGCTTCCGGGATACGTTATGATATGTTATTAGGTGACCAAAAATATGGAGAAAAGTATTTACGCGAATTAGTTAAGTATCACATCTCCGGCCAGTTGAAAATTGCTCCTGAACATACGGAAAATAATGTTTTAGAAAAAATGGGCAAACCCGGCCAGGGATATTTAAAAAGATTTAGAGATAAATTTTTACAGATAAATAAAGAAGAGAAAAAGAAACAATTTTTAACCTATTATTTAATTGCCGCTCATCCGGGATGCAGGGAAGGAGATATGATCAGATTAAAAGAATATACCTCTAAAGAACTAAAGCTCAATCCGGAACAGGTTCAGATATTTACCCCCGCTCCTTCCACCTATTCTACTCTAATGTATTATACTGAAATAGACCCTTTTACCGGAAAAGCAATTTATGCGGAGAAGAATTTGAAAAAGAAAGAAAAACAGAAAATGATTGTGGTAGAAAAGAAAAGTAAATTACGATAGAATTTTTGTTTTAAACCAGCATATTAATAGAAGTGTGATATGTTTTTATTTGCTATTTAAGCTTTAAATATGCTAACCTAATGGCACATTTTTTTATAAAGATAACCAATTGAAAGTAATCATAGTAATTATATATTTTGAATAAAGAGAAATAAAATATGAGCAAAGATAGCAGGCAAGAAAAAGTATCCATTGATTTTCGCATTATGATGGCAATAGCAGTTACTCTAATTTTTTGGGCTTCTGCCTTTGCCGGTATTAGGGCAGGATTAAAAGCCTATAGTCCGGGAAATTTAGTCCTACTTCGTTTTTTGACTGCAACCATAGTTTTATCAGCTTATGCAATAATTACCCGGATGCCCTTGCCGGAAAAAAAAGACCTGCCTGCCATATTTTTTCTTGGCTTTCTGGGGATAACCGTCTATCATCTTGCCCTCACCTTTGGAGAATTAAAAGTAACTGCTGGTTCTGCCAGTCTTTTAATTGCTTCTGGTCCAATTTTTACCGCTATTCTGGCTATATTTATTTTAAAAGAAAAGATTAAGATTTGGGGTTGGATAGGGATTGTAATCAGTTTTTTGGGAGTGAGCTTGGTTGCCATAGGGGAAGGCGAAGGAGTTAGATTTGAACCGGCGGCTTTTTTGATTTTAGTAGCTGCCATCAGTACGAGTTTTTATTTTGTTTTACAAAAACCTTATTTGAAGAAATACTCACCTTTAAAATTTGCTGCCTATGTAATCTGGAGCGGAACTTTTTTTCAATTATTTTTTTCACGAGGTCTATTTCAAAATATAAAAAGTGCACCGATTGAGGCAACACTGGCCATCATTTATATGGGAATTTTCCCGGCTGCCCTGGCTTATATTACCTGGGCCTATGTCCTTTCCCGAATTCCAGCTTCTTTAGCCGGGAGCTATCTTTATTTATCTCCCGTATTAGCCATATTAATTGCCTGGATATGGTTAGGAGAAATACCTATCTTATTATCATTAGTGGGAGGGTTTCTTGCTCTGGCCGGGGTAGTAATTGTGAATGTTTGGGGAAGATGAGGACTTTTAAAAAAAATAAAAATATTTTAAATAAAAAAGAGGATTTTAAAACTATTTTATAGAATATATTTAAAGAAACTATTTTAATAAAGAATGAATAAGCTATTTAAAGTGAGCAAAATATTAGTATTATTTCATATCAATTCAGGGGGTGAGGGAAATTAAATCAAAATTGACCCTAGGTTTCATATTATTAATCATTATAATAATATTTTCTTTTACTAATTTGCTTATTTATGCAGAGCGGAGTTTTGAAATAACTGATTATCAAGCCCAGGTGAAGATATTAGAAAATGGTGATATTCAGGTAAGCGAAATTTTTGAATATAATTTTGATGGCGATTTTAATGGCATAATAAGAACTATAGGAATGAAAGGGTCGGATGGCCTGCAGTATTTTAAAGCTTCTGAATATTTCCCCACAGATAAAGAATTAAATTATGACCAAAGTACTACAGAGGATATGGTAACTTATAAAATTTATGATCAATCCAGCAATGAAAGAAAATTATTTTTACTGGAATACCAGTTAAACAATGTTGCGACTTTATATAATGATACTGCCGAGTTTTACTGGAAATTTTTTGATCAGTCCAATACTTCCCCCATCGGCCACATCAAGATAGAAGTAGAGCTCCCGTCTGCAGAAGTCTCAGCAGAAGAACTAAAAGTATTTGGACATGGCCCACTAGCTGGAAAAGTGTCTATCCGCGAGGACGGAAAGATAGTATACGAAGTTGATGGATTATCTCCGGGTGAAATGGTGGAAGCGAGAATTTTATTCCCCACCCGTATGATTCCTGATAGTAGTAAAATAATTAACCAGAATAAATTTGCTGAAATAATGAAAGAGGAATTAGGATGGGCTAAAAAGGCAGATCTAGAGAAGAGTAGAGGGATGATTTTTAATATTCTAGGTATTTTATTAATACCACTTATCATATTATTTAATATATTCTTTGCGATAAGACTTTATTTTAAATATGATAAAGAACTTAAACCAGAAGTTGAAATGGATTATTATCGTGAATTACCTCAGGATATTACTCCCGCTGTCTTAAGTAAATTAATGAGTATCCAGGGGGTGGGCAGTAAAGATATTATGGCCACCTTGATGGATTTAGTGCGTAAAAAATTCTTAAAGATCGAAGAAATTCAATCAGGAAGAAAAAAAGAGTATAAATTTATATTAATTGAAAGTGAATCCAGTAATTTAAAAGAACATGAAGCGTATTTGATCCATTGGCTTTTTTCTTCTATCGGTAATGGAGCGAGTGTTACTTTAAAAGAAATAGAAGATTATGCTAAGTCATCTCGAACTCAGAGGAGTTTTGTTCATGATTATAATAACTGGGCGAAAAAGGTTGGTCAGGAATTTAAAAAATATAATTATTTTGGTGAATCAAAAGAAGGATTAAAAGCTGCAGTCAAAGTAATTTTTCTGGAATTAGGAGCAATATTTTTATTACTTGTCCTGGGAATCCTATTTAGAGTACAATGGTTTATTTTTATTCCATTACTATTTATTGCCGGATTTACTGGTTTTGGGGTAATAACCTATAGTGCTTTAATAAGAAAAAAGACTCAAACGGGAGTTAATGAATATACCAAATGGAGGGCATTTAAACAATTCTTATTACATTTTAGCAATATGAAGGATTACGAAATCCCTTCTATAGTAGTTTGGGAGCATTATCTGGTTTACGCTATCTCCCTGGGGGTGGCAGATAAAGTAATTTCAAAATTAAAACTGGTCTTAAGTAATCAAGATATATCCTTAACGAATTCTACCTACTTATACACTATGACTGATAGTAGCGGACGATTGAATAGCAGTATGTTCAAGTCTTTTGATACCGTATTCAGTTCTGCTTTTGCCAGTACCAGCACTGGGTCTTCAACTGGTTCCGGTGGAGGCTTCTCTTCCGGCGGCGGTGGCGGCGGTGGCGGCGGTGGAGCCGGTGCTTTTTAAATAATTTATCAAAATGAAAAAGAGAAAGGGGTGTTTTTATGAGTTTTATAATGATTTTTGTTATTCTAATTATATTATGGGGGGTTGTAACTTACAATAAATTAGTAACCTTGAGAGGTAGAATAGATAATTCCTGGGCGCAGATCGATGTTCAACTAAAAAGAAGGTTTGATCTAATTCCTAATCTGGTAAGTTCTGTAAAAGGATATGCCAAGCATGAGAAAGAGACATTAGAAGAAGTAACCGCATCCAGAACCAAATATTTATCCGCAAATACACCGGAGGAAAAATTAGGAGCAAATTCAGAGTTAACCGGAGCCTTAACTAGGCTTTTTGCTGTTGCTGAAAATTATCCTGATTTAAAGGCCAACACAAACTTCCTGGATTTACAAACACAACTGAAAGATACCGAAGATAAGATAAGCTACTCAAGACAATTCTATAATGATACTGCTATGAAATATAATATAGTGATAGTCCAGGTACCGACTTCAATACTTGCCAATCTGTTCGGTTTTACCAGCAGGCCTTATTTCAAAACAGAAGGAGAAGAAAGAGAAAACGT
>JADBKX010000154.1 GCA_014894735.1 Candidatus Sediminicultor sextus
GCAGAAAGGATTACAAAAAAGACCAGTGCCGATGAAGTAGTTGGTTTAATCGTGGGTTCCTTGCCTGGAGATTATAATTAAAAGATAAGGAAAAGAAATAGAGGTGCATTAAGAAATGGAAAGAACACTGGTGTTAATAAAGCCCGATGCATTTAAAAGAGGCCTGGTTGGGGAAATTATTTCGAGATTTGAAAGAGTGGGACTAAGTCTGGAAGAAATGAAAATAGTAAATGCTACTACTGAAATTGTGGGAAAACACTACCCTGATGATAAAAATTGGATTAGATCTGTTGGTAAAAAGACTGTAGATACTTATCAAAAATATCATTTAAATATTGTAGAGGATTTAGGTACTGATGATGCTTTGGAAGTTGGTAATCTGGTTAGAAAATGGTTGATTCAGCAAATAACTTCAGGACCAATAATTGCAATTATCTTGAGCGGAAACCATGCTATTGAAGTTGTAAGAAAAATAGCGGGGAATACGGTTCCTCTTTTTGCAGAATTGGGTACAATAAGGGGTGATTTTTCGATTGATTCACCCGACCTTTCTACTAAGGAAAAGCGAGCTTTACAGAATTTGGTTCATGCCTCGTCAACCATTGAGGAATCGATACGAGAAATTTCTCTTTGGTTTGAAATTTGAGGGTTTATACTAACAAAGAAAAGGATTATCCCTTTTTAATTGATATCTTGATTTAATAAGCCTAAGATAGGATATAACCATTAATCTATAAAATGTTTTGGGATGGTAATTAATGAATAAAACTACGGTCAGAGAATTATATAACAAAATATCTAAAAAGATTTTACACACACAAATATTAGATGATATCTCTTTAGATAAAGAGTTTGTTAGAAAATATATTGAAGATCCTCTATTTTTAAAACAATTGTCATCTATGGTAAAAAAGAAAGATTATAGCTGTCAGGCAGTATATTTTTTATGTCAGTATATCCTTGTCGATATAGACAAAAAACATAATTCTACTCATTGGCTTTATCAGGTATTTCAGTTTGCCCTCTCTAAATCTTTCCCTGAAGCAGTAGATCTATCTGTTAAAGATATTTCCGATAATTGCCGAAAAGTTTTCTTGCTTTATTTAGAATTTTTAAAAGTAATTTCGAAGTTCCAAAAGTCGTCCGGTGATCCTACTTTTCACGGCAAATATCCCCTTAATTTTTTAACTTCTGAAGAAAGGAATAAACTGGAGAATCCTGCTGAATATAAAAGATTTTTAAAAGCATTTAATGATGAGTATGTTTATGAGATGATGAAATTAAGCCAGGAAGTTTTAAAGTACAATACTCTTGACCATATATGCGGGGTAAATTGGATTGCTTTGTTTATCGGCAGGCAGTTATATAATCTGGGTCTTCCTGTTGATTTGGGGAGGATTTCCGGAGCAGCAGCAGGACATGATATCGGAAAATATGGATGCAAGGATATCGAGGTAGAAAGGACTCCCTATTTACATTATTACTATACTGATATGTGGTTTGAAAAACATAATATTCCTTATGTCGGACATATTGCAGTCAATCATTCTGTTTGGGATTTAGAATTAGAAAATTTACCCTTAGAGTCACTTATATTAATTTATTCTGATTTTCGGGTTAAAAATGCGAATAACGGTCTCAAAGAGGAGATGAGGATCTTTAGTTTAAAAGATTCTTTTCAAGTAATTTTAGGGAAACTGGATAATATTGATAAGAAAAAAAGAAAAAGATATTGCCGGGTTTATGAGAAATTAAAAGATTTTGAAGATTATATGATAAATTTAGGGGTAAATGTAGATGTAGAGAATAAAAAAATAAGTTCTTGTAAAAAAGATAGAAAACCGTATTATCCTCTCATGCATGGTCAAGAAGTTATCCAAAATATAAAATTTCTTTCTATAGAACATAATATAGATTTAATGCACGAGCTTCGAGATGAATCTTCTCTTAATTCACTTTTAGAATTAGCCCGAAGCGAAAAAGATTGGAACAATCTACGGGAATATCTACAAATATTTAATGAATATTCTACCCATTTGACTCAAAAACAGAAGATGATTACCTTGAGATATTTATACGAACAATTAACTCATCCGGAAGAGGAAATAAGAAGGAGAAGTGCAAAACTTATCGGTTTATTGATTGCCAGCTTTGACGAAGATTACCGCAAAGAGATTCCTCAGAATGTTACCCTAAAACCTCCCGCGATTACCAGTGTTAATTTATTGGAAAGATATTTAAAATATTTTTTACAGCCAGATCATAAAAAGATTGCTCTTCATCAATCTCGAATTATTAATAGTACTGAGGATATGATTTCTTCTCTCTTTTCTAACTGTCGCAATAATCATCAGGTAAACGATTATAGAAGAAGTATTTTAAATCACTATATAAAAGACCTGTATACCGATGAAGAAATTCAACTGTGTTTGATAAAAACCGCCGAACATATATCAATCTGTTCAGATGAAAGATCCGTAAAGGTATTATTTGATTATATTATAAAAATGTTAAAGAAAGATAATCACAATCTTAGACTTACTGCTTTAGAGGTAGTCTATGATTTAATACCCCAAATTGATAAAAAATTTATATTTATAAATAACTTAAGAAAATTATTTGCTCGTAATATTTCTACCTCAGTGTTCCCTGCTGAAAATTATTTAAATATGAAGATAGTTGAATTATTAGGTTTGGATGAAAACATTGTAAAAAGGTACATCGAATTTTATCGAAGAGATATAGAAAAGATACAGTATATATTTCTTAGCAACCTTAAAACTTCGACCAGTGGAATAATCAAAAAAATTCAGATAGAACTTTTATTAGAACATACCTTAAAGAGCAAGCAGGAAGAAATCTATACCGCTTTGCATTTTTGCAATATTTTGAAAGTTAGCGGCATAGAAGATATTAGAAATTTGGCTGGTAAAGCCTTGGTAAATTTAATGCCTTCCTTATCTTTTCAACAGAGAAACGATATAGCCATTGAATTGTTACGGGCTTTAGAAATGGAAGATTATCAATTTACTAAATATATTCCTTACTATCTGGGTCAATTAATACTCTATCTTACACCTAATGAGTTAGAGGAACTTGTTGATGATTTAATAGAAAAAATCAAACAGTCAGATCCCAAATTAAGCTCATTACTGCTTAGAACCGTGGGTATCGCCATCGCTAATTATCCTACATACCGAGAAAGATTTTCAGAAAAAGAGAAATCATTCGAAAACAGACTTAGCAAGATGATAGGTATTCTTTTGAATGGTTTTGTGCACTATAATTTAAAGGTTAAACAAGCTGCATTTAGAGTTATCGGCAAGGAAATATTTGGCTCAAAACATCTTAACTTGGAAGAGAAAAACCACATATTTCAACTTATTGCTAAAAAAATTCTTACTCTGTTAACTCCTGCAACTAAAGAAGGTCTGATGTTTTTAATAAATTGTATCGGGCTTAATTATATGTATAAATTTGTCTCTGATTATAATTTTTTCAAAGGGAGCATAAATCTTGAAACCCCAGGCAAAATAGCTTTCTTTCCAGGAGCTTTTGACCCATTTTCTTTAAGCCACAAAGAGATTGTAAAAGCAATAGAAGAACTCGGATTTGAAATATATTTAGCAGTTGATGAATTTTCCTGGTCTAAAAGGACTCAGCCGCACCTCTTCAGAAAGAATATAATAAATATTTCTATTGCCGATGAACTTAATGTATATTTATATCCTGAAGATTTACCGGTTAATATTGCCAATCCAGATGATTTAAAGGCTTTGAGGGAAAATTTTCCCTTTTCCGAGGTTTACATTGTAGTAGGCAGTGATGTTATATTAAATGCTTCTGCTTACCAAAAAAATAAGAGAAAAAATTCCATACATACTTTTTCTCATATTATTTTTGATAGAAAGACCCCACATATTGTAGATGAGAAAGAAGAAGAGATTCAAGAAGCTATTAAAGAAATAAAGGGAAAGACGATAAGACTTAACCTTACACCTTGTTATGAAGAAATAAGTTCAACTCAAATAAGAAATAATATAGATGAAAATAGAGGCATTTTCAGACTTATCGACCCTTTAGCCCAGAAATATATTTACGAAAACAGTTTATACCAAAGAGAACCACAATACAAGAGTGTAATACAGACTATCTCTATTGATGTGCAGGTGATTGAAGATATTGCCCCGGATTTAATAAAAGAACTTTGTCAGAAAGTACTTTCAAAATATAATCGAAACAAAGCATCTAAAAAATTGCTTGATTTTACTCGTAAATTAAACCCGAGAATTCTACTATTACGTGATATTCGCCATAATGGAATGATATTGGGTTTTTCAGCCTTTCATTGGGTTCGTTCAAACATTCTTTTCCAGGAGTTTAAAGACAACTTAATATCTGAGTATATCCGGGAGAATGCAGTTGGCCGCACGATAGTTATTGATGGTATTTTTACCATAAGTGATATGGAAAATAGATCAGGACTTGAAAACCTTGAGCAGGTTATTCTTACCGAAACCCTTTCTTTTTGCATAGAGAAAGATTACAGTTACACGATATTTAGGAATATATTAAATGATTATCCTTTAACTTCATTAAACGAGAATTTAAAACTTATGGGGTTTTATCGCTTACCTTTCAGCGATAAAGATAATCCGGTATTTGTAGTGGATATGAGTAAACCCTGTATAGTCAATCTGGATACCGAGACAATTATAAAGGAACCATTCTGCCGAAATTTATACATTAAAAAATCAGTTATAATATCTCGTAAACGATTATTAAAATCATTTACTACTTTTTTTCCCGGGAGTGTTGTTTTACCATTTAATATAGATTTAATCAATCAAACTATTGTGAAGAAAATTTGCAATATAAATGATGTTTCGACAACGCCGTTAATCCCTCGAGCTTTAGGAAGGTCAATGTGTGTGCCCTTTGGCAAGATATTACATAAGATGGTAGTACCCAACACGGTAACTAAATCTCTCCATACGGAAAAAATATTTGATTCTGATATGAAAAGTTTTGAAATTGATGCCTTCCCTCATTATATGAGTTTGGAAAATCAGGTTAAAATAATTCGTTCATTTGATATGCCCGTAATTCTTATTGATGACTATTTGCATAAAGGTTATAGAATAAAGACCCTTGAGCCCCTGTTTAAAAAATATGATATTAAAATTAATAAAATAATTGTGGGAGCACTATCTGGTAGTGGAAAAGAGATAGCAACCATATTAAATAGAGATGTTGATTGTGCCCATTTTATTCCCAATCTTAGATTATGGTTTAATGAGAGTGAATTGTATCCCTTTATTGGCGGAGACGCATTAAGGAGAAAAATAAGGACTCAGGGAAATTTAGTTAGATCTATTAATCAGATACTGCCCTATACTTTCCCTTCATTTATTAAAAATATTTATGCAAAAATCATCTATAATTTTTCCGAAATTTGTATTGAAAATGCCTTAACTATATTAGAAGCTCTGGAAAATGAATACCAGGTAATTCAACAAAGAAAATTGACTCTTGACCATTTAGGAGAAGTAATTATTTATCCCCGATATCCTGACCAAGGAGAAGATATGGAGTATAAATTAAATCTTAGTCCTTCTCATTATTTAAGAAATAGCCTTGAACTTTTACGACGAACCAAAGGAATGGCAGACCGGGAAATGTAAAGCGGGAAGAAGATAGTATATAGTATCGAGTATATAGAAAAAACAGTAATAAGTGATGAGTAATGTGTAATAAGTAATGAGTTTTGAGTTGCAAGTTGCGGGTTTTGGAAAAAGTAGGGGCACGATGTATCGTGCCCAAAGCAGGTATCTCGTATCTCGTGAATCGTATCTTGCAAAGAAGAAGTCAGGAGCCAGAATTCAGGAGTCAGAAGATTATTAGCGGAGGGTGTTTTGGAGGTAGGGGTTTGATTCCTGTCTGCGTGCG
>JADBKX010000060.1 GCA_014894735.1 Candidatus Sediminicultor sextus
ATGAGACCATCGTCTCTTTGGGTTCTCTTTGCGGTATTTCTGATTTAAAATACATCGCTAAAGCCAATGAACTTTGTAATAAATATACAATGGATACCATCTCTACCGGTATGGTCATCGCCTTTGCCATGCAGTGCTACCAGGAAGGACTATTAACCAAAAAAGACACCGGAGAGATAGAGCTTACCTTTGGCAATAAGGAAGCCCTGCTTATTCTAGTAGAAAAGATTGCCCGCCGGGAAGGACTGGGAGACCTCTTGTCTCAGGGTTCCTACCTGGCAGCTCAAAAAATAGGCAAAGGTGCAGAAAAATTCATCCATCAGGTAAAAGGCCAAGAAATTCCCATGCATGACCCCCGTCTTAAGACCGGAGTAGGGTTACAATATGCTTTAGCTGACTACGGAGCTGACCATATGAAAGCCCCCCATGACTCTTTCTTCAAAGACCAAGATTCAGTAGGAATAAAAGAGATGAAGGGACTGGGTATCTTAGAACCCGTATCTACTACTGATATAAGGGAAAAGAAAGTAGCTCTATTTAAACTTTTGGATATCTACTGGACAGTCTTTGATATTTTAGGGGTCTGTGACTTTGGTTATGTCCCTCGCAGTGTAGGTACAATGGAGGAATTATTAGAAATTATTAAATCTACTACAGGTTGGAAAACTACCTGGTTTGAATTGATGAAATTGGGAGAGCGCTCCATCAATATGGCCCGCATCTTTAACTACCGAGAAGGATTTACTTCTCAGGATGATACCCTGCCCGAGGTTTTCTATCATAACTTCAAAGGTGGACCCTTAGATGGTCAAGGGGCGATTAATAAAAAGGATTTTGAAAAAGCCATAAAACTACGCTATGAGCTTATGGGCTGGAATGCAGACACTGGAATTCCTACCCCAGCCAAACTCATCGAATTAGGTTTAGATTGGCTCATCGATGAGGTCAAACGATGAAGATAAGTATCAAGCTGGAAGGGTACTTAAAGTACAAATACCCCTCTAATATCTTAGAACTAAACTATTCCAAGCCAGTAACTATTCGTCAAATATTAAAAGATATTAAGATTTCTTCTGCTGATGTCTTTTTCATTAAAGTAGGAGATTTAATGGTTAAAGAAGATTATCTTCTTATTAAATCTAATGAGGTTAAGCTATTTCCGGTTATCGGTGGTGGATAGGAGAAATTAGAAATTTAATAATTGACGGAGTTCTTTTGCCGAGAAGAAACAGTAAGGAAATTCTCTGAAGGTATAAACTTTAGCTTGTTTCATCTTTTCTTCTTCTTTTTCTATTTTTTTATTTAGCTCATATTTTATCGGCCCCATTTTTTCTCCCATAAAATTATTTATAGCTTTGATCTCCTCAGAAATCTTACCTTTTTCAATAGGCGAAAGAGTCTCTTTGATTTTTTGAATTAATTTAGTTTTTTTCTCAGCCAGCTCCCCAATTTGATTTTTCTCTTTTTTAGTTAAAACTAATTCATCAATATATCTCTGCGGGTTAAATTCCAGATCTCTTATCTTCTTCTTTAGGGCAGATACTTTAGAATCAGATGCGTTAGGTGAAGATTTAAAATCAAGATGTAAAGTGCAGGAGGCAACCAGAAAGTGAGGAGGTTCTACCTTTAAAAATTCTCTGATAATTTCATCGGTAACCAGGTCGTATTTTGCTCCTCCCAATCCGTGAATAAAAAGGTCAGAAATAAATAGCCGATTGTATAAAGTTAAGAGAAGGGCTTTAGGTCTTATTTTTAATCCTCGATCTTTGAGGAGGGTTTTTAAGGAAAACAGAGATTTAAAACTGTCGTTTTCTATATGAAATATTTTGCCATAAGCATCATTATAGAGATAGTTTTTTTCTTCCTCGTTTAAAATAAAAATTTTTCTCCTCTGGTCTCCCTTTCCCCAAATCCAGAAGGGGACTTCCATAAAATTCTTCTTAATCATTAAATTGGGTGAAGGGTGTGCCCGATTTCTGATTTTAAATAATTTTCTGTATTCATCTAATTTTTTATTATAAATTTCAGAAAAGGATTCAATGTTTTTTATAATTTCTAAAAAGAAGGAGAGAAATTCATCACTATCACAGATTTGAGAAAAGGGAATTTCCAGATAAACAGGCTCAATCTCTTGCTCGTAAAATCGGCGAGCTAAACTGAGGAATTCTCCCAAATTGCTTTCTTTATAATTTTGGCTGCAAAAACGGGAAGAATTTTTCAGACACCGGGCAAAATTTTTAAAATTATTTAAGATATCTTTGTTTTCTGATTCCAGGGGTTTGAGCCTATCGATGACCTCCCGGGTAAATTTGGTAATCAATTCCAAAGAAGGGCAGGAATATTCTTCAAAGGGAAGGTTTGGGGTAAGAGTTGAAGATAAAAAACTAATTTCTTCCACTATTAAATTACCGTTTGAAGAGAGAGCGGGCAAAGAAAGATTAAGGTCTTTACAGATATCATTATCCAGGATAATATTTAATCCCAAAGACCTATCCACAAGAGGAGACTTTAAGAGTTCGTTTAAAAAGATGTTTTTAATCCATATACCGGGATGAAAAAATACCGGTTGATGCCCGGTTTGAATAATATATTGGTAGGCAGGGTTGATTTTTTCTTCAATATCAGGATCAAATTTTTTACTAAATTTTAAAGCCCTCCGAATAACTTCTTTTCGACAATTTTCCCTCACTTTTCTAAAAGGCTGATTAAGAATGGCAAAGGAATATTTGCTAAAAATTTTCTTATTCTCTTCTAAGAGAGAACCCATCTTGTCCGCCGAGGGAGAGAAGAAAATCTGCTTATTTTGAGGAGCTTTAAAGAACCGTCTTTCCATTTACAAAAGTGCCTCTATATCCTTAATGCCGATTTCTTCCTTAGAGATAAAAGGTTCGGCAAACTCTGTGCCAATAAGATTTCCCCAGTAACGGTTAGAATTTAAGACCCATTCAAATAGCTGATGCCCTTCAGGAGAAGGCCCAAATTGGGATTCATAGGACCTGAGAGATTCTATCTTCATCTCCACTTCTTTGCTTATATCCATAATAAAGGAAGGTTTGAAATTTAGCTTTAAATGAGAAGCAATATAATAATATATTTTCTTTACATAAAAGGGCTTGCCCTGCATCTCTGTTTTGGTGAGTTTTCCGTAGAAACGAGCAGCATCACAGATCTTTGAGGCAGCAATATGGTCCGGATGGGCATCTATCCAGTAAGGGGCAAAAAGGATATCTGGTTGAATTTTTCTGATGACTTCAGCTAATTCCTGACGGACCTCTATTTCATCTTGAAGATATCGATTGGGAAAATCAAGAGTGATCCTCTCCTCAATCCCTAATATCCTGCTTGATTTTACACTCTCTTTTTTTCTGGTCTCCGGATCCCCATGAGGAGTAGGCTCTCCATCAGTTAAATCCACGATAGTAACGCGATGACTTGCTTCGGTGAATTTTAATATGGAACCGCCCATTCCCAATTCCACATCATCGGGATGTGGACCGAGAGCTAATATATTAAGCATTTTTTCACCTCACTATCTATAATTTTTTGGTAATAGTCTAACCTCTTTTTCGGGTCGTCCAGATAATTACCAAAAGTACGGTCTTTATCTTTATAAATCATACTAACCGGCAGCTCTTTTACAGTCAGATTGTTTTTATAAGCCTGAATCCAGAGTTGAAGGGGAAGACCATATCCCTTTTCGGTTAATTCTAATTTTTTTAAGCCTTCCATTCGATATGCTTTAAACCCACAGAAAGAATCGGTTAGTCCGTAGCCGGTTATCTTATTGATTAGTCCGGTGATTTTACGATTAATGGCATATCGGTCTTCGGGCGGAGCATCAATCTGTTTTTGGAAAGACAGATAACGAGAACCAGAAACTATATCAAATTTTTCTTTTTTAATCTCTTTAAAGAATTGAGGGATTAATTCTGGCTCATGTTGTTCATCACAATCTAAAGTCAGAAGATATCGGTAATGATTATGCCGGGCAAAATTAGTTCCGTCAATCAAAGATTTGCCGTATCCTTCGTTTTCTGGGTGATTTATAATGCTAACTTTCCCTTTAAGCTTAGCACAAGAAGCAATCTCTTCCACAATATCTTTACTCTCATCAGTAGAACCATCATTAATTACCAATAAATCTTCCGGTGAGTATTTTCTCACCTCTCTTAAAACATTAAAAATGTGTTTCTGTTCATTGTAGATGGGGATAAGAATAAGGCTTTCTGTTTTGGGTTGATTATTTATCAAATGGTTCATATAAAACATTTTCCTAATATAATTTATAATTTTCCCACTACTGCCCGGGCGATTGAGAAAGAGTGATCATTTATTCTTTTAAGGACATTGATTAGATCCAAATGAACGCCGCTGGTCTTTTGGGAAAGTTCTATCCCTACATTTAAGCGGTTGATATGAGTCTTGCGTAAAGTTATTTCCAAGGAATCGATATATTCTTTCTGGTCGATTACTTTTTGAGCCATCCTTTGGTCCTGGAGAGCAAAAGCCCCAATAGCATTTCGAAGATTGTTGTAAACCTTTTGATGCATATTTTTAATCTCTTCTACTCCTTTTTCAGAAAATACCAGACTGTGGTCTATCTTTTTTTCTACCAAAGGAATCAAATTTTTATCTATCAAATCTCCGATATGTTCCAGGTCATCGACAATGTACAATAATCTAAATACTTCTTTAGAATGTTCCTCAGAGAGGGTTTCAAAACTTATCTTGGTTAAATATTTGGTTATCTCTCGGGAGAGATTATCCACAATCATATCTTGTGCGCTTACCTTATCCAGTAGTCCTTCATCATTATCAGTAAATACCTGCATAATATCTATTACCATCTCTTCTACAGCATTAGAAATTCGCAACACCTCTTTGCTGGCCAGATAGAAGGCAACTTCCGGGGTATTAAGAGCACCCGAATCTAAGAATTTTGGTTTTTGTAAGGATTCCACTTCTTCTGTTTTAGGGATGATCTTTTCTAAAAATTCGGCAAACCTTTCAGTAAAAGGAAGAAAAATCAAGGCATTACCCACAATGATTAAGGCATGAGCATTAGCAATTTGTCGAGACAAATTTACCGAAGACTTCTGTACCAGAAAAATTATAGAAGGAGTGAGTAAGAAAAATACAATAACTCCTACCAGTTTAAATAATAAGTTTGCTAAAGTCACCCTTTTTGCACTCCTGGAAGCTCCGATACCGGCAAAAAGGACGGTGGAACAGGAGCCTAAATGCGAGCCCAAGATTATAGGTACCGCCAGGTTTAATGAAATTAAACCTTGCATAGCCAGCGAAATAGTTAAACCCATAGTAGCGGTACTGCTCTGGATTAGACCGGTAAATAAGGCAGAGGCGAGTAAGGCTAATAAAGGAATATGTTCTAAATTAATTAGCGTTTCCTTAAAAAGGGCGTGGTCTTTGAGAGGGAAAACTGACTCAGACATCACCTTCATTCCCAAAAAGATAAAACCCACACCCAGTAAGATATTGCCTATAAATCTCTGTTTTCTCTTTTTTCCCAAAAGTTTTAGACCAAAGCCAAGAACAATTATCAAAAGGGCATAGTCGGACACTTTAAAGGCGATGATCTGGGTGGTAAGAGTTGTCCCCATACTGGTTCCCAGCAAGATACTGAGAATCTGACTTAAACTCATAATCCCGGTATTTACCAGACTTACCAATAAAGCAGAAGCGGCGGTACTACTCTGAATAGTAAAAGTAAGGACGATACCGGTTAATAAAGCGATTAATTTATTCTTGGACAAGGTGCTTAGGAACTGTTTTAATTTATTTCCGAAGGTACTCTTTAAGCCTTCACTGGTAATTTGCATCCCATATAAGAAGAGAGCCAGACCACCAATTAGACCCGTCAGAACAAAAAACATACTATTCTCCCTTTTT
>JADBKX010000002.1:0-2814 GCA_014894735.1 Candidatus Sediminicultor sextus
GCCGCTTCTTTAATTTCTGAAAACTTAAGACATTCTAATGGTTTAGCGGTAGAATGTGTCATATCTGATACCACAATCGGTGGAGTAGCCGAGGTCGCCAAGTGTGCCGATAAATTTACACATGAAGGGGTAGGAGTATCCCTAAGTGTAACCCCTTGCTGGTGTTACGGGATGGAGACCATAGATATGGATCCCCTTATCCCTAAAGCTATTTGGGGTTTTAATGGAACCGAAAGACCGGGTGCAGTATATCTATCGGCAGCCTTGGCCGGTCATGAGCAGATGGGTCTGCCCGCTTTTGGGATATACGGCAAGGATGTTCAGGATCGTGATGATAAAACTATTCCTGATGATGTAAAGCAAAAATTATTACAGTTTACCAAAGCAGGTCTGGCTGTTGCCACCATGAAAGGCAAATCTTATCTTTCAATAGGAAGTGTTTCTATGGGAATTGCCGGTTCCCAAATTAACCCTTCCTTTTTTTGCGATTATTTGGGCATGAGAAATGAATATGTGGACATGTCTGAGATAACACGAAGAATAAAAGAAGAGATTTACGATAAAGAAGAATATGAAAGAGCCCTTTCATGGGTTAAGAAAAATTGTTCGGAAGGAGAAGATCGCAATAAAAAAGAGATAAAACATTCCCACGTGCAAAAAGATGCCGAATGGGAGATGGTGGTAAAAATGACATTAATTTCTCGAGATTTAATGGTGGGCAATAAAAAATTAATAGAATTAGGTTACGCCGAAGAGGCAGAAGGGCATAATGCTCTTACAGCCGGTTTTCAGGGTCAAAGACAATGGACTGATTATCTTCCTAACGGTGATTTTATGGAGACGATTTTAAATACCTCTTTTGATTGGAATGGAATACGGGAAGCGTTTATCTTTGCTACAGAAAACGACAGCTTAAACGGTATTTCTATGTTATTTAATCACCTATTAACCGACAGAGCACAGATATTTTCCGATATACGAACTTACTGGAGCCCTCAAGCGGTCAAACGGGTAACTGGCATTGAATTAAGCGGTCTTGCCCAGGGTGGTATTCTTCATTTGATTAATTCCGGTTCTACTACCCTGGATGCTACCGGCCAGCAGAAAGAAGATGGAAAATCAACCATGAAACCCTTCTGGGAGATTACCGAAGAAGAAGTAAAAAAATGTCTGGAAAATACGAAATGGTCTCCTGCAAACCTGGAATATTTTCGGGGAGGTGGATATTCATCTACTTTCTATACCAAAGGAGTTATGCCGGTAACCATGGTGAGGATAAATATCATTAAGGGAATAGGGCCGGTCATTCAAATTGCTGAAGGTCATACCATAGACCTCCCGGCAAAAATTCACCAAATTTTAGATGAACGGACTGATCCTACCTGGCCCACTACCTGGTTTGCTCCCATCTTAACCGGCAGAGGAGCCTTTAAAGATGTCTATTCGGTGATGAACAATTGGGGAGCTAATCATGGAGCGATAAGTTATGGTCATATCGGAAAAGATCTGATTACTTTATCTTCTATGCTCAGAATACCGGTAGCCATGCACAATGTATCTGATGAGAAGATCTTCAGACCGAGAGCCTGGTCTTCTTTTGGTACTTCTGATTTAGAAGGAGCAGACTTTAGGGCATGTGCCAATTTTGGTCCACTATATGGTAGAAAATAGAAGGAGAACTATTATAAATAAATATGCCCTGGACTTAGACTCTGACTCTGGGACCGTGGAAATGAATAGGGAAATAAAAAAATTACTTAAAATTGTTGAAGAGAAAAAAAGAATAGACCCTCAAGGGAAGGGTAAAATTGCCGATGTATTAGAAAATAAAGAAGTGGATTATCTCCCTTTAATTTTTTGGAAACCTCAAAATATTTCTGTTCCGGGTAGCACTTATGATATGGAGGAGCAGTTTTATGATAAAGAAAAGATGCTTTACGGACATTTGGAAGAAATAGCAGGTTGCGCACAAAATGCTTTTGATGCGCCTATATGTATACGCCCTAATTTTGGTACTATATTTATTCCTGCCATGTTTGGATTAAAATATAAAGTACCTAAAGATACATTTGCCTGGCTAACTTCCCGTCTTAGTAAAGAAGAAATAAAGAAATATCACTTTCCAAATTTAGATAAAATAGATATAATGAAAAAAGCAATTGAATATCTTAAATTTTTTAAAGAAAAATTGCCTGAATGGATTCATGTTTATCTTCCTGATACTTTGGGTCCATTTGAAATTGCGCATGCTGTTTACGGTGATAATATCTTTTATGACTTATATGATGATCCTAAATTTGTTCATTACCTTTTAAGTTTATGCACTGAAATGTATATACAAGTTACCGAGAAACTGAAAGAGGTTTTAGGAGAAGAGAAGACTATCTGTTACCATGGTCATGCTTTATCTCGAGGAATTTATATGAGAAATGGAGGAACTCGAATTTCAGAAGATAGTGCGACGCTAATTTCACCTCAGCAGATTGATGAATTTGTAATTCCCTATGACCAAAAAGCTTTAGAAGCATTTGGAGGCGGTTTTATTCATTTTTGCGGAAAAAATGATTATTTGTTAGAATCTTATTTAAAATTAGATAAAGTACGAGCAGTAAATTTGGGTAATCCCGAAATGTATGATTTTGATACAACCATGCAAAAGTTTATCGATTATAAGAAATGTTATTTTGGTTTATGGCCTAAAATGGGAAAAGAAAATTTAGATGAATACATCAATAGAATAAAAGGGGCAACTGACGGAGGAAAAAGAGGGCTTCTTCTGCATTTTGATGAAGCTATGTTTCCAGAATATTCTTG
>JADBKX010000002.1:2914-5839 GCA_014894735.1 Candidatus Sediminicultor sextus
GTCTTTGCTTTACTCTTGATTTTTAGTTATGCAAATGTCTTTGCAGCAGATGTTAAACTTACTTGGTCTTCCATAAGTGTGCCGGGAGATGCGCATACAGAGGCAATGAAGGTCTTCAAGGAGGAAGTAGAGAATCTTTCAGCAGGGCACATAACTGTAGATCTCTATGTTGCAGGTCAGATTTACACTCAGGAAGCAGAATTAGCAGCTTGTAGAGAAGGAACTCTGGATATGGCTTATTTTAGCGGCAGCTGGTTAGCTGAATTCGTTCCCTATCTATCTATGTTAGGTGCAGTCTATACTTTTAGTGGTTATGATCATATGACTAAAGTATTAAATGGTGAGATCGGAAAAAAGATTTTTGAAGAAGTAGCTCAAAAAACTGGTGTACGGCCTCTTGCTGCTTTTTATTTAGGAACCAGAGAGCTCAATTTAGTAGAAAAGATAGGTCCAGTTAGAACTCCTGAGGATATGAAAGGCGTTAAACTGAGAACACCGGCCAGCCCTACTTGGATTGCTTTAGGTAAAGCTTTAGGTGGTAGTCCTACTCCTATGAGTTTTGGAGAAGTGTATACAGGATTACTAACTGGTGCTATCGAAGGTCAAGATAATCCCCTTCCTACTGATAAAAATGCTAAATTTTATGAAGTAACCAAATATATAATTCTTACTGATCACGTAGCCGATTCTGTATGGCCAACTATAAATGAAAAGAAATGGCAGTCATTGAGTGATATAGATAAATTAGTCATTCGTAAAGCTCTAGAAAAAGCGCGGCAATTCTGTGATGAGACCAACCTGAAGGCTGAAGCGGAGTTACTTGATTTCTTTAGAGAGCAGGGAATGATTATTATTGAAGATCCAGATAAAGAAGCCTTTGCTACCTATGCCAAAAATTCTTATTTAACAGAGAGCAAAGATATTTCCAAAAATTGGGATATGGTTCTCTATGAAGAAATTCAGGCACTAAAATAATTATCAATAGAATGGTGAGGTAATTTTACTGGGATAGAAAGCGAGGGTCTCATTGGTAATGGTGAGACCCTCGCTTATAAAGGAGACTGTAAAGTTACGAAAAATACAAAACTCTGGAAGAAAATAAGTATTTTTATACTTGATTTTATAGAAGTCTACACCTCATCGATAGTTTTTTTCTTATTATTTATTGTTTTTATGTTAGAAATATTTTACCGTTATTTTCTGGTTCCCCTTACCTGGACTTTAGAATTTACGCTGATAGCTTTTATCTGGGTAACACTACTGGGGGCCTGTTTTGCCCAGCGAGACTCTTCTCATGTGATGTTTACTATGATCTATGATAAAGTCAAACCCAGGACTCAAATATGGATGAGAATAGTGGGAAATACCTTAGTATTTATTGCTTTTTCTATTTCTCTTTATCCAACTTATCGGTATATAAACTTTATGTCTTTTAAAAAGTCTGACGTGCTTAAGATCCCTATGAGTATAGCTTTTTCACCTTATATTGTGTTTCTTATTATTATGATTGGGCGATTGGGCTACGATATTATCACAGATTTTAAAAAACTTAACCGAGGAGAGAATTAGGATGAGTATTCCGCTACTGGTCTTTATATTGTGTTTTATTTTAACTTTTATTTTAAGAATCCCTATTGCCTTAGGTATGTTGATGAGTTCAATCTATTATTTTGTCTTAGCTCCTGGTCCAGCTGCCGGTGTACAAATGGCGGCAACCCAACTGCTAACTAATCTCAATGTAAGCTTTATCCTTATTGCAGTTCCTCTCTTTGTTTTTACTGCCAAAGTGATGAATACTGGAAAAGTTACTGAAATGGTATTTAAATTTGCTAACATTCTTGTTGGTAAATGGAGAGGAGGAATGGGACATGTTAATGTAATTGCTTCTCTTATATTTTCTGGAATGACTGGTTCCGCCATTGCCGATGCCTCAGGTTTAGGAATTATGGAAATAGAAGCTATGCGAAAACAAAATTATGATGACGGATTTAGTTGTGCCATTACTGCAGCCTCAGCAACTATTGGCCCTATTTTTCCACCCAGCATTCCTATGGTAATTTATTCTATGTTTTCTGGCGCTTCTATTGGTAAACTTTTTTTAGGTGGGATGATACCGGGAATTTTAATTGCCATAGCTTTAATGATTTATGTTGCTTATATCTCGAAAAAGAGAAATTACCCTATAGGAGAAAGCTATCATTTTAGGGAACTTATTAAAATTATTATTAAAACTTTTCCCGCTCTTTTAACTCCGGCAATTCTTTTGGGTGGTATCTACAGTGGAATTGTGACTCCCACTGAGGCAGCTGCCTTGGCAGGATTTTATGCAATTGTCATTTCATTTTTTGTCTATCGAGCTATCGGTGTAAAGCAATTAGTCGATGTAATTATAGATACGGTTAAAACAACTGGCACTCTCTCTCTTATTGTTGGTGCTGCCTTTAGCTTTTCATATATTGTGGCTATAGAACATATTCCGGATATGTTATATGGAAGTTTATCAGCTGTAACTCAGAATAAATACTTGATACTCTTAATTATAAATATAGTTTTTCTTATTCTGGGAATGTTTGTGGATACTTCTTGTATACAGGTAGTATTTGTCCCTATGGTTTTGCCTTTAGTAGAAGCTCTGGGAATTGATTTGGTTCATTTTGGGGTAGTAATTGTTTTAAATATGATGATAGGTTTATCCACTCCTCCTTTTGGTATGTTACTTTTTATTGTATCTGGTATTTCAGGTACACCACTGAAAGTAATTATTAAAGAAATTTTTCCTATGCTTTTAGTGTTAATTGGTGTACTTTTATTAATTACTTATATTCCGGAAATTGTAATGTTTATTCCTAATGCTATCTGGAGATAAGCATTAAGTTTGATTTTAAAGAATAACTAAATTCTATTTTGCTTAAAATATTAAATATT
>JADBKX010000093.1 GCA_014894735.1 Candidatus Sediminicultor sextus
GATTTTAAGGTATTTAAAAACAGATCATTACTTGACCAGGACCAAATCTTTGAAGCTGAAGAAATAATTGTCAATTATGATCTGGATTTTCTCTCTACCCTAAAGAGAGAGGGACCCCTGAGTATTGAAGATGTAACCCTGGTAAAACCCCGGATGACTTTAATCAGGGATAGCCAGGGAACCTTTGATTTTATGGAAAAATTTAATCTTAGCACTGTTGGTTTATTCCCAATTAAGGGAGTGAATGTTCAGGAAGGAAATCTGGATTATATAGATTACCAGACAACGAAAGAAAATGGTCTTTTAACTTCACTAAAACAATTAAATGGTCATTTTTATTTAGCAGAATTACCTAAAGTAGAATTGAGTTGTTCAGCCAAAAGAGAAGAAGATGATAGTCCTCTTCTCTTGGAAGGTTATTTTTTTACTGAAAAAATAGACTATGTACTCGATTTTACTTTTAAGGATGCGGAAATTGCTCACTTCCAATATTATTTTGTTCAAGATGAAGCTCTCAAGGCAAAAAAGGGATTGTTTGATTCAAATCTGCGCTTGGCTAGTAATTTAGAGGGCATACCAGGAAAAGTTAACTGGCAGGGGAAAGTTTCCGTTAAAGATGTTAATTTATATTCTGATTTTTTGGATAACTTAGAGATAGAACAAGTTTACGGTTCGGTTATTTTTAATTCTCAGGAAATCAGCATTGAAAGTATAACTGCCATATATCAGAACTCTCCCTTTTCTCTTCAGGGCGATTTAACCTATGCTGATAAGTTTGGATATAATATAAAAATAAAATCAGATAATTTTAAGTTAAACGATTTGGTAGAAGAAGCAAAGAAATATCTTTCTCTATCCGCTGATTTTCCCCTTGAAGGCAGCTCTAATTTAGAGATTGAAGTAAGTGGATTAGAAAATAACTTTCAAGTTAATGGGAAATTATCCACAAAGGAAGGGAATATCGGAAGCTATGATTTTTTAAATCTATCCGCTGGATTTACTTATGATTCAGGAGGAATTTATTTAAAAGAAGTGAAAGCAGAGACCGCAGGAGGGCTGGTTAAAGGGACAGGAGGAGTTAATCTAAGTAAGGAAGTGCCTGAATATGCTTTTTCACTCGATTTTTCACGCCTTGATACACAAAGCGATCTTCTTAAACCTCTTGTATCTAATTATTTAAAAAGTGGATTGCTATCAGGAAAAATTGACTTAAAAGGGATTGTCGCTGAAGGGGAAGAAACAAATCTTGCAGCCAAAATAAAAGTCGAAGATAATGAATTAGGAGATTTTTTATTACAGGCAGAGGGAACAATTACCAAAGATAATTATATGGATTTAAAACTAAAAGCTGAGGAAATTAATTTAAAAGGATTGGGAGAAACTCTGAATTATAAAGAGATTGATGGGCAGGCTAGTTTTGTCGGAACATTAAGTGGTCTTTTAGAAAATCCAAAGATTAAAGGTAAAATTGAAGTTAGAGAAGGACAGATATCTGGATTACCCTTTAATTATTTAGAGGGGAGGATAGATTATCAGGGAAACATATTAAAGCTGGAAGAACTTTTTTTTCAGGATGAAGGATTAACCTTTAAAGGTGGAGGCAGTGCAGATTTTTTCGAAACAAAAGATGAAACGGAAATAAAAGTAAGTTTGCAGATAGAACAAGCAGATTTAAATTATTTAGCTAAGTATTTTAATATTGAACCGCCGCTATCTGGTTCAGCTCAAGGGGATATTTTTATCCAAAGCCGAGGGTCTCAATTTGAAGCGAATGGCGATCTACAAATAGAAAAGATTGATATAATAAATTATAGCGCAGAGTCTGGAGATCTAACCTTTTCCTTAAAGGATAAAAAAGTAAGCATAAAAAGTTTAGTGTTAAATTCTGGGCAGTCTCAGCTCTATGTCCAGGGTGAAGTTAATTTAGAAGAAGGATTACCCTTGGATCTGAGAGTCAGTTTCTTAAACCAGAGCATCGTACATCTAATGTCATATTTTTTATCGCCAGATTTAATCAGTAAATTTACAGGAAAAGCCACGGGTTCTCTGGAGATAAAAGGCAGCTATCCTTCTCCCGACCTATATCTATCAGCCTTGATTGAAGATGCCCAGTTAGAAGGAGTACCCTTAAACTCCATAGAAGTAAATTTAGATAAAATTGGTTCAGTGGTCAGGATTAATCGGTTAAAATTGAGTCAAAGAAAAGGGGAGCTTGCGGCCGGGGGATGGATTAATCTTGATGAGAATAATAAAAATTTAGATATTCACCTTTCAGCAGATAATTTAGATTTGAGCCAATTATCTGATCTTTTTGGTATAGAAGACGAGATTAAAGGCCTGGTGAACTTTGAGGCAGAGGCTACGGGAGATATTGACTTACCTAATATATCTTTCTCGGCTAAGGTTGAAAAGGGGAAATTTCAGGATTTTGTTTTTGATAATCTTACTCTTGAAGCTCTCTATAATCAGAGTATCATAGAGGTTAAACAATTTGTTCTGGACAAAGAAGGTCATCAAATAAAAGGAAAGGGCAAGATCCCTTATAAGTTTTCTTCTATGAGTAAAGAAAAATTTACCTCAAGTTTAACCGATATTCCCATAGATTTTGTCCTTACTCTGGAAAATACTGATTTAAGTTTTATTAGTATGTTCTTTAAAAAAGAAGATATTAAACAGATCCAGGGCTTAACCAATGCTGAATTAAAACTTTCCGGGACTTTAAACCAACCGATTTTAAATGGTAATATCGCTCTTAACAGCGGCTTGATAGAGTTTTATGAATTGCCGGCGGAGATAAGTGATTTAAGCGTTTTGCTAAAATTAGAAGATAATTTAGTTAAGATAGAAGATATGAATTTCCAGATTGACCAATATAGGATTTATGCTTCCGGAGAATTTGCTTTGAAAAACTTGCAATTTCAGGATTTAAATATTAATATATGGAGTAATAAGGAGGAAATTCTATATCAGGATATTTTCAAGGCTCAGGCTGATTTGAAAGCAAAGTTAACTGGCCTCTTTACCTTTCCCCACATAGAAGGAATTTTAACTCTTTCTCAGGGAGAATTAAACTGGAAAGAAAATAATAAAGCAATCCCTTCTAATCCATCTGAACTTTTATCTAAATTAATTAACCTTAAAGGAGATATCGATCTTGAGGTACAAATTTTAGATGATTTCATGGCTAAGACCAATGATTTCGATTTGAAATTAGTAGGAGGTCTAAAAGTTCAGGGAGCTCTGTCTGCTCCCAAATTAAACGGGGGATTAGAGATTAAACAGGGCTATGTCACCTTTTTAGATAAGAAATTCAGAGTATCTGAAGGTAAAGTAATATTTACCGATTCTACAGGGGAAGATATGATTTTAGATATAAGAGCAAAGACGGAAATTGATGACATAGATGTGTTTGTCAGTATAGGTGGAATTCTTGCTCAACCTATGATTACTTTTAGTTCTTCTCCTGCCTTAAGTGAAAGCGAGATAATTTCTCTATTAATGTTTAATAAAAACTATGCCGGATTAACCGAAGGAGAAATGGGAACAATTTTACAAGAAGAAATGATTAATTTGATAGCTCAAGGATTGAGTATTAGATTTTTAAACCAGCTAGAAGATGAAATTGCTAATTCTTTAGGGTTAGATGAGTTTAAAATTGAGACAATCTTTAAAAAAGAGCAGGATTCTGATTTAGCTCTTATTCCTGGTTTTGCTTTAGAAACTTTAGCCTTTAAAATGGGAAAGTATTTTTCAGATAATTTTTATTTATCCTATTCTGCGCCTTTATTTGAAATGGGAATAGGTGACTTGGAATTAGAGTATAAAATTAAAAATGACCTAACTTTAAGTACTCAAATAGGTTCAGTAGGTTCACAAGATGATGCTTTTGAATTAAAATTTGAATTAAAATTTGAATTTTAAAAAAAATAAAATGGGGTCAGGTCTTGCAATGACACATTTTTCATCAATGCTTGCTTGAGTTAAAAAAATGTGTTATTGCAAGACCTGACCCCTAATCAAGGAGGAATAAAAAGTGAGAAAGAACAAATGGAACAAGATACTTGTATTTGGAATTTTAACTTTAATATTTATTTTGAGTAGTTTAAGTTTAGTCCAAGCACAGGCAAACAATCAAGGAAAGATAACTGCTATAGTAGTAGAGGGGAATGAAAGCATTTCTAAGGATTTAATCATTTCCCAAATTGCCTCTAACCTGGGAGACGTTTTTTCTAAAGAAAATATTGAAAAAGATATGAAAGCAGTATATGATCTGGGTTATTTCAAAGATGTTAAAATAAAATTAGAATCATTTAGAGATGGTTACAAAGTAGTCTTTGAAGTAGTGGAAAATTTACCCATTAAAGAGATTAATATTAACGGAAATACCGTAGTTTCTGAGGAAGAGATTCGAGAAGTAATGGTTTTGCAAGAAGGGCAAATTTTTTCCCAGAAGATATTAAAAAACGACCTTGATCGTGTTTCTCAACTCTATAAAGACCGTGGGTATCTTTTAATTAACATTAAAGATATTAATTTTGATGAAGAAGGAAAATTATGGATAAATATTTCTGAAGGCCGACTGGAAAAGATAGTAATTGAAGGTAATGATAAGACCAAAGAAAAGGTAATTACCAGAGAAATTAATATCGAACCCGGTGATTTCTTCAATTTTGAGAAAGTAAAAAAATCTTTACAGAAAATCTATAACTTGGGATATTTCGATGATGTAAGTATGAAATTAAACCCGGGTACCGAAGAAGATTCAGTCGTTTTAGTTTTAACAGTGATTGAGAAAAATACAGGAAAATTCGGTATTGGAGCAGGATATAACTCCGAAGAAGGCCTTATGGGATTTACCAGTTACGAGGAGAGTAATCTTTTTGGAGGAGGACAGAAAGTGGAAGCTAAAGTAGAAATTGGCAGTCGGACTACTTATCAACTTTCTTTCCTTGAACCCTGGTTAGCCGGTACACCTACTTCCTTTGGTTTTGATCTATATGATACTATAAACAATACACAAGATAAGGAAGGAGAAGTAATTCTTTCTGAATATGATGAAGAGAGGTTGGGAGGAAGACTTATTTTAGGAAGGAAGTTAAGTGATTCAGTTAAAATAGGATTGGAATTAAAGAGTGAAAGAGTAACCTATGATCTAATTTCCGGAACCCTGCCTGAAGATACTAAGCAAGGCTTAACTAATAGCTTTGTGCCTAGTATTTCTTATGATACTCGCGATAATGTATTGGAACCTACTTCCGGTTGGTATCATAGTTTTTCTTTAGAAAAAGCAGGAGGATTTCTAGGAGGAGATTATGATTTTACCAAATACAATTTGAATCTTAGAGCCTATATTTCTACCCAGTTTATTGGAGACGTAGTCGGTATTAGCAGCGTTAAAAAGATAACTGATAATTTAAGTAAGGGAGTATTAGCTCTCCGGGCAATGGGTGGAATAGCGAATACTGATCTACCTTCTTTCGCTGAGTACCAGGTAGGGGGAATGAATACCGTAAGAGGTTATGACTTAGGTGAATTTTCCGGGGATAAATCTTTGGTATTTAATGTGGAGTATAGATTTCCTTTAACTGAAAATTTCCAGGCAGTGCTTTTTGCAGATTGGGGCCAAGCTTGGGATATTGGACAAAGTATTAATTTAGGAGATTTAAAGTTTGGTCGGGGAATAGGTGTCCGTTTTGATACTCCTATTGGCCCAATTAGATTAGACTATGGTATTAATGAAGAAGGAGTAGGAAAGACTTACTTTAGCATAGGGCATATGTTTTAAATTAGTCGTTAGTC
>JADBKX010000069.1:0-1744 GCA_014894735.1 Candidatus Sediminicultor sextus
CAGAGAAATTTTAGAGTTTCAGAGCCGGTATTTTTAAACTGATGTTTCTCCTCAGGAGCCACATAGACCACTGTGCCACTTTTAATCCTGGTCTCCTTTTCACCATCAGTAGCTACTCCTTCACCTTCTAAAATAAATACTTCGTGTTCCCAACTATGAGTATGTAAAGGGCTATAACCTTCTGGAGCAACTTCAAACATTCTCATAGCAAAGTTTGGGGCCTTATCTTTATCTGAAATTAGCCATCTCACTTTCACACCTTTTGTCTCTTCAAAATCTACAGCCTCAGCTTTAACTTCTTTATAATCTACTATTTTCATCTTTTTCTCCTTTTTGTTTTTTAATTTTTTCTTACCTAATAGCTTATTTCATCAGAGCATTTTTAATAATAATATAAAAATCTTCTTCTCTCTCTATAACAAGAATATCTTGTTTCTGGGCCTCCTCTTTTTGAGCTTTAGTTGCGTAGCTCCAGCCAGCTAAAAGAACTTTTACTCCTAAAAGTCTGGTTTGAATTAAATGGTTTACCTGATCATCTACAAAGTATATTTCTTCAAACTTGACATTATATAATTTTACAATCTGCTTCATCTGCTCGGATTTATCTTCACCATATCTCCTATCTAAGATACCTTCTGGTTCAATAGTAAAACCAAAATATTCAAGAGTAAAAGATCTGGCAATTGCTTTTCTTCTATTAGAGGTAGCAATCACGATTTTAGTTTCTTCTTCTAATAATTTCTTTATTCCCTCTATTACTTGGGGATAGGGTGGCGACAAATTAAACCAGGCTCTATAATCTATATTTTGAAGTCTTTCTCGTTCTTTATAAAATTCTTTCTCATAGTCTTCAAAATCAAACTTCACCGTCTTTCTATAATTGTCAAATTCTTCCTGATTCTTAATAGATTTATTTTCTTCTATTAATTTCTGGATCAAACCATAATCGGTTGCCCCCCGAATATAAGGCCTTAAGGCACGGTAATATTTTATCTCTTCTCGGTACTGCTTTTTAGTCTCTTCCCAATTTTCGAAAGTAAAAAGTTCTCCTCCAAAATATTTCTTTTTCCCCGGTCCATATAGTCTTAAGTAAGCGTTATGACCCACAAAAAGCGAGTCTAAAACACTATCTACAATTACTCCATCAAAATCTAAAGCTAATATCTTCAATCCTATACTCCTTTAACCTGTTTTATTTTACTAAAGATAGTCTTCTCTTATAGGATAAAAAACGTCTATCATCTTAGTACCTGGCTCTAAGGGAGTAGCTTCATGTTCCACATTGGGGGGAATTATTACTCCTTCACTCACCTTTAAAATTTTAGTCTCTCCTCCTGCCATCATTTTTACAGAGCCCGCTACTACCACTCCAATTTGTTCATGAGGATGTTTATGTTTAGGCATAATAGTAGTATTTGGACCAAATTCAAAAAATGATACCATCGTATTTTTATTTGTCACAACCCTTAATGTAGAATCTTCTAAAACCTTTTTTACTTTTAATTCTTTGACTTTAAAAAAATTTGCTTTTTCCATTATTTTCTCCTTTTTATTATTAAATTTATTAGCTTGTAATCAATAATTTCTTACAAAATATGAATTGAAAAATTAAAACCTTTATTTTAAAACTTCTCCCAAGGCTTCCTGGTGAGATTGAAAGGCTAAAGGAGGCATTTGGTTTACTGTAAAAAAGTCAGCCTCCTCTGCATCATCACCGGCGCACAGTTTTCCTCCTAAAATTTTA
>JADBKX010000069.1:1844-29752 GCA_014894735.1 Candidatus Sediminicultor sextus
AAAGTCAGCCTCCTCTGCATCATCACCGGCGCACAGTTTTCCTCCTAAAATTTTAACTTCATAAATTATAATAACTAAATAACCATGAATTTCGCTATTATTGGGATAAACTCCTATCAGCCTCTTCGATTTTCCTTTTAACCCGGTCTCTTCAGCTAATTCTCTCAAAGCTGCTTCTACTGGGCTTTCCTCTATCTCCATAAACCCGCTGGGTAGTGCCCATTCGCCTTTGCGGGGCTCTATTTTCCTTTTGATTAATAATATTTTGCCTTCGTCATCTCTGGCTATCACTGCCACTACCGGAGTAGGATTTTCGTAAAATATTTTACCACACCTCGAGCAATACAATCTTTCTCTTCCTTCCAACATTTTTCTGACTAATTTATAAGCACAATAGGGACAAAATTTTATGGATAAATTACTTTTCATGTATTGCTAACTCCTTTTTAGCGCAGATACAAGGTCTACTCCTACTTTTTTCAATAAGCCCTCCTGAGCAAAACTGAAATAATTATCCTCTCCCAATATTATATGATCCAGCACTTTTACCCCGACCAGTTCACAAGCGCCCGCCAGACGCTCAGTAATATCTAAGTCATTTTTACTGGGATTTGATTCTCCGCTGGGATGGTTATGTAAAAATATAACCGAAGCAGCTGATTCTTTGATTATCTCCTTTAATGCCTCGCGGGGATGGACTATGCTTTCCGTCAGACTCCCTACTGAAATATCAATATCCTTGATAATTTTATTCTTTACGTCCAACATTACTACCTTAAATTTTTCCTTCTTTAAATCTCTCATGCACGGTCCATAATAATTTACTAAATCTAAGGCATTATGAATTTTCTTTTTAGGTGAATTGGTTTCCCTTAGAAGCCTCTTCCCTATCTCAAGAGCTGCCTTTATTTGGGCAAATTTAGCCAGGCCTATCCCTTTAACAGAACTCATCTCCGGATAACTTAAAGAATCTAATTTCCTTAAACTCTTTGTTTCTGATAATAAATCTTTCGCTAATTCTACCGAGGTCTTCCCCTGATAACCTTTAACCAATATTATTCCTAATAATTCCGCATCTGTCAAGCAACCTACGCCATGCTCAACCAACCTCTCCCTCGGCCTTTCCTCATCCGGCCAATCTTTCACTGTGTAATTCTTTTTCTCCATCTCTTGCTCCTTTTCTATTAAAGGTAAACTTTTGTGCCAGGCTCTATTGTTTACCTTTAATTCGATTTAAACGATATTGTAATTTTTCTCTTATGAAAATATTTTCTACAATATTTAGAGCTTCTTCTATTATCGTTTCTGCTTTTTGATAATCCTTCAAATGGTGCTCGTAATATTTGGCTAACTCTTCGTAAGGATAACAGAGAAATTCCGGGCTTCTTTCTATGGTCTTTTTCCATATTTTTTCTGCTTCTTCCCATTCTCCCTGTCTCTTATAAGCAAAAGAAGCCAATCTTAATATCTCTAAGATCTCTTCTTCTGCTAAATTGTGTTTTAAAGCTTCAGTATAATAGTGGGTGCACTGCTCATATCTCTTCTCTTCATCAAACATCTTACCTATACTAAAAATATCCATTCCGTATTCGGTATTATTCAAAGGATCTTCTACCAGAAAACACATCCTGCTAACTAAGGCTACCAGAGAAAGAATATCCTGTAAATTATGTTCGAAGACCTGTTTTAATGTTCGGGCATCTTTGGTTTTAAGATACCTAAAATAAATCTCGGGGACAAGATAGCCCGGAACATCGTTTTCTCTGATGACCCCCAGTATATCTCTTTCTACTGTAGATAGGGAACAACTCTCCAGCCTTTTCTTCCAGAGACGGCGGGCGGGGTAAAGAAGGTCGAAGTGGTAAGGATCTTTTAAACTCATCTTCATCCCGGACATAATAAAGCGGCTCTGAATTAAGGGAACATCAAAAGTCTTTCCATTATACGAAACTATTGCCTCAAAATTGGAAAGCAGTTCATTTACTGCTGATAGTAGTGCTCGTTCTTCATTATAATCCCGCATAAAATATTGCCGGACACAAAATTGGTCTCCTTCAAAATATCCTGCTCCCACTAAAAAAATATAAGTCCCTGTTCCTCCGGCCAACCCGGTAGTCTCGGTATCCAAAAAGACGGTCTTATTAATATCTATTTCTTTTAATCTGTCATCCCTGGCCAAACCGGAAATAGTTTTGGCAGAAGATTGAAAAATTTTAAAAAGCTCAACTTCTCCACATTTATAATCCTGAGGAAAATAGTTTTCTCGAACAAAACTTTCCCCAAAAGGAGTGGAGATAAATTTTCCCGATAATACTTCTTCTATCTTTATTTCTTGATTTACAATACCTATACTTTTCTCTTTTTGTGATTGAGCAATATTATTTATATTCTTTTTTAATTGGGCAATCTTTTCCAGTCGACTCTTTAGGTCCATAATCAGCTCAAGGCCTCCCTTAAAATTAGAAGAGCGCTCTCTTTTCCCTTTATGCCCACTTCGTCAATAGGCCCCACACAGGAGGGGCAGCCTTTTTCACATCCGCAGCCAAGAATTAATTCCTGAGCTGCCTGCAGTAAAAGTCGACGCAGTTCAAACATCTTCTCACTAAATCCTACTCCTCCGGGATAATTATCATAGATATAAATAGTCGGTTCTCCGGTAAAAGGAGAACGCACTTCCGAAACTGCCCTGATATCCTGAGGGTCACACATAACATATAAAGGAACAACATTAATAAGGACGTTAGATAGAGCCAAAAGCCCGCTGCTTAAATTAAAAGATGTGCCTTCACTTTCCAGTCGCTTCAATCGCTCCCTACTATCATCAGCCAAAGCGAGCCAGTAAGCGGTCGTATGCATCTCTTCCGGCGGCAAAGATATTTCCCCGAAACCGATATTCTCGTGAGTATAAAATTTTATCTTTTTATAACAGGCAGAAAGGATAGTAATGACCACTTCCCCATAAGCATGTTCTATATTTGATTCTTCACTCTTCTCAAACACATCTAAAACCTTAATATTAGTCTCGGTCTGAGCATCAGTATAATAATTAACTTTAACTTTTTCGGCATAGGCCTTCTGATTCTGATAATCTAACCTGTGAATAGCATATTGTTCACCTTCATGCAGATAAATAGCCCCTTCATAGATAAGTATGGGCACACTGGCTTTATCCATTTCCCCGATAACCTGTTCCTGCTGGTCAGTAGTATCAATAATTACAAAATTATCTACTGAAGCACTGCGCAGACTTATCTCTTCAGTAGGATAAATCTCGCTCATCCAATACCATTTCTTTTCCACGTAATGAAGTACGCCTTCCTTCTCCAAATACTCCAGAACATCCCGAAGCTTATTAGTTCCGAAATCTTCTCCTTCTTCGAAGGGTAATTCAAAAGAAGCACACCTGATATGGCTGACTAAAATACTTAAATTATCCGGATCGATAACTGCACTCTCCGGTGATTCTCCGAAGAAATAATCAGGATGATTTATCACAAATTGGTCTAAAGGGTTACTGGAAGCAACTAAGATAGCTATCGAACTCTTAGATCTGCGCCCGGCTCTTCCAGCCTGCTGCCAGGTACTGGATATAGTTCCGGGATAACCGGCCATAAAACAGGCGTCAAGCTGGCCAATATCTATCCCCAGCTCCAGGGCATTGGTACTTACTACTCCTTTTATCTCCCCATCTTTTAAACCCTTTTCTATTTCACGCCTTAAATTGGGCAAATAACCTCCCCTATAACCTCTAACCATATCCTTGGACCTTCCCGTTTTAGCTAAAAAATCTTTTAAATAACTGGTTAGGACTTCGGTAGTGAGACGGCTCCGCGCAAAGATTATGGTCTGAATATCATAATTTAAAAAATAAGCGACAAAACGGGCAACTTCTTTAATTAAACTTTTCCTGATTCCCAATTCTTTATTAATTACCGGAGGGTTATAAAATAAAAAATGTTTCTCGCCTTGCGGGGCGCCATTATTATCGACTAAAACAAATTCTTCTCCTACAATCTTTTGAGAAAGCTCCTGAGGATTAGCAATAGTCGCTGAACAGCAGATAAACTGGGGATTTGACCCATAAAATCGGCAGATTCTCTTCAATCTCCTGATTACATTGGCCAGATGGCTTCCGAATACCCCCCGATAAATATGCACCTCATCGATTACCACATATTTCAAATTTACGAAAAAATCCATCCACTTGGTATGATGAGGCAATATCCCTAAATGCAGCATATCCGGATTGGTTACCACAATATGTCCTTTCTTACGGATGGCCTGCCGGGCGGAAGACGGGGTATCTCCATCATAGGTATAAGTCCTAATTCCCTCATCCAGGGCTGACACTAATTGATACAATTCAGTCAATTGGTCTTGAGATAAAGCTTTAGTGGGAAACAGATAAAGTGCCCGGCTATTTTTATCTCTTAAGATAGAATCTAATACCGGCAGATTATAGCAGAGAGTCTTGCCTGAGGCGGTAGGGGTAACTACTACTACATTTTTCTTGTTCCTTATAAATTCCAAGGCAGAAGCCTGATGAGAATAAAGTTTACTAATACCTTTATCTTTCAAAATCCTTACCAGTCTATCCTCTACCCACTCCGGAAATTCCTCATAAATTCCAGATTTAGCCGGAATATGTCTCCAGTTAGTAAAGCGAGAATTTATCTTATTATACTTTTTTAATTCATTTAAAATTTTCTCTACCGGCATTCACTTAAACCTCGTCATCGGACAGTGTGACAGGGGATAACGGTTCTCTGTCACATATTTTTATCGTATTAATTTGAAACCAAACTCTTTACTAAATTAATATTTTTTAGATCATCTTTTTCGTCATTCTTAGGAGTCTCCAGAATAAAAGGTAGGTCTTTTAAATATTTATGATTCACCAACACCTTAAAACCCTCCAGCCCTATATATCCTTTGCCAATATGCATATGTCTGTCTTTTCGTGAACCCAAAGGAAATTTTGAATCATTAAGATGTATCACCTTTAATTGTTCTAAGCCCAAATATTTATCAATCTCCCCTAAAGTCTGTTCAATCCCTTCTTGATGCGAAAGGTCATATCCTGCCGCAAAGGCATGACAGGTATCAAAGCATACTCCTATTCTCTTTCTATCTTTCGCCCCTTCTGCCATCCTTTTTAACTGCCCAAAAGTATAACCTAAATGCGTACCTGAGCCAGCAGTGTCCTCTAATAATATCATCGTTTTTAAAGCTAAACCTGCACTTTTCTCTAAAATAATATTAAGGGCTCTGATTATCCTCTGAATTCCGTATTCTTCTCCTGCTCCGGTATGGGCTCCCGGATGGGTAATTAGGTAGGGTTCGGTCAGTAAAATGTCAGCTCTCTTCATCTCTTCTAAAAAAGCATTAATTGATTTGAAATAAAGTTCATCTGAAGGAGATGCCAAATTAACCAGATAAGAGGTGTGAATAAAAACGGGGTTAATATTAGTTTTTTTTAAATTTTTTCTAAAATTTTCTACTTCGTCCTTTTTTAATATCTTCTCCCGCCAGGTCGATGCATTCTTAGAGAATATCTGCATAGTATTACAGCCTAATTCCACAGCCCGAACAACAGAATTATCTATTCCCCCGGCGATAGAAATATGGCATCCAATCTTCACTCTATGTTTCCTCTTTTCTTCTTTAATTATTTAATTTTACCAATAAAAATTAGAGATTATTGAGAAATTTTATTGACTTCTCTATTTTTATAAGTATAACATATTACTATAGCCTAATTAAATAATTATTGCCTTTAGACTCTACCTACTTAAAAATTTTTTAAATTGAGGAATGAAGGAAAGAAATGTATAAACAAATCCTTAAAGAATTAAAAGAACATATGCCCTTTACTGCTTTTGGAGCTGCTACCGGAATCATTATGATAATGTTCTTACAAAAAATACCGACCAAATTTGCCTATAATATTTTTTATACCCTCCACCCTCTCCATGTTTTTTTAAGTGCACTGGTTACTACTTCTATGTATATTTTTTATCAATATTACCCTTCCAAAAAGAAATATAACCTGGGAATTTTAATTTTTATCGGTTATGTGGGTTCTGTCGGAATAGCTACAGTAAGTGATTCGGTAATTCCCTATCTGGGTGAAATTTTGCTCAATCTACCCCATCGAGAAATTCATTTAGGTTTTATTGAAGAATGGTGGCTGGTCAATCCTATGGCCTTATTCGGAATTGGAATAGCTTACCTAAAACCCTCTACAAAGTTTCCTCATCTTGCTCATGTTCTCCTCAGCACCTGGGCTTCGCTCTTTCATGTTATTATGGCTTTAGGACATACTTTGAATTGGTTTATATATCTTGGCATTTTTACTTTTCTATTTCTCTCTGTTTGGATACCTTGCTGTTTTAGTGATATCGTATTCCCTCTTTTATTTGTAAAAACACCAAAAAATTAAATATTCTTCTTCCTGGCTTTCACTTGTGAAAAGCCATAATTTTTTCTCTTTTTTTCTTTCCTGAAAAAGCCAACCCATCATCATTTTTAATCGGAAACAAATTATTTTTTATCCAATAAATATATTTTATAATGCCCCGCTGACTGTAACATCAACCAGATTTCACCAAAAATATTATTAGTAAATTTTTTACCCTGATTAATATAATACTCTACCGCTTCCTTTTCAGTTAAACCTACTCCCTCTTCCACAATTAAAAATAATTTACCATTATGATTATATTTTTTTTCATTTTTATTGTTTATCCGCTCATTTAAAGAATCACAAAACATTTGGGTTGCTTCAGTTAAGCAATCTTTTTTATCTTTATTATTTCGGTTATTATGGTTATTTTTTGCCCTCTTTTTCATTAATTTAACTAATCCCCAGGTAGCTTTCGCCTCATCTTTATTATAATAAACCGGGGTAATTTCAATATTTAAATTATCTGTACAAATACAAGAGGGTTCTTCTTTAATGGGATCACCTATACTAATAAAGCGGTAATCTTCTTTATTCTTTTTATTATATTCTTTTAGAAAAACTTTACAGGTTTCTTTTTCTGAAAGCTTGTAATCAATTTCTCTGCTACTTCTGTCTTCTTTGATCGATTTCTTGGGGAGCATCCTTATTATTTTAAACCTCCATAAAAAATAATTTTATTTTTATACTCCTATTTTGTACCTCATTTAATATTTTATCTGACTTTGATTAATATTTTGATATTTTTCTACTTAACTCCCCCTCTTTTTCTCGCATTATTATTGTAATTATAACATATCAAGTCAACTTCAATAAATATAACTCTAAAATTTTCTCTTATTTCTTTTGCCCCTTTACACTTCATGTTTATGGAGCTAAGCACAATTAATTAATCTTTTTGTTAACCTATTATACTTTGGTGATATAAAATTTGCCAAGTGAACGAATATTTAACCAAAATCTAAAAATCAGTAACTTATAATTTATTTCTATTATTTTTTACCAAAAAAGAGGATTTCTCAAATTTTTAAAGAATATTATTTATATACACTTTTATAAAATGTTATTGATAAAAATTCTAAATTATAAGAGGAGGAAAAGTTATGAAAAAGAAATTCAATCAAGTATATCAATTTAAGATTACCTTAAAGGACATTAAGCCACTCATTTGGCGACGAATACAGGTCCCAAAAACCTATACCTTTTGGGACCTACACATAGCTATTCAAGATTCTATGGGCTGGTTTGATAGTCATCTTCACGAATTTGAGATAACTAATCCACTAACTGGACTAAAAACACTAATAGGAATTCCAGGGGAAGATTTCGTAGATTACAAAGTTCTTCCTGGTTGGAAAATAAAAATAGCAGACTATTTTTTAAGGGAAAAACGATCAGCGAATTACATATATGATTTTGGTGATAATTGGGAACATGAAATAACCCTGGAAAAGATACTCCCCAAGGAAAATAACGTTACTTATCCCCTGTGTGTTAAAGGAGAAAGAGCTTGCCCTCCGGAAGATTGTGGCGGATCATATGGTTATGAAGATTTTTTAGAAATTATAAGAAACCCTAATGATGAACAACATGAAGAAATGTTAGAATGGATTGGAGGCGAATTTGACTCAGAACATTTTGATCCAAATGAAATCGTTTTTGATGACCCTGCTGAACGTTTTAAGAATGCCTTTGGTATAAGATAAATTGTGAGATAAAAAATGATATTAACTCTAGAAGATATAAAAAATTTATGTACCGAAACTTCTTTTGTACGCGGCTTGGATTATTTCCAGATGGGTAATGTTACCAATTTAGAGCAATTCGGGAACAAAATCACCGCTACGGTAGAAGGAACGAGGGATTATACGGTAACAATCCTTACAAATAAAAAAACTATTGCAGCTACCTGCACCTGTCCTTACGATTGGGGAGGTTATTGTAAACATATTGTGGCTGCACTTATTGCCCTATCAGACAATGATCCAAAAATTAAAAAGGATAAAGATAAAAAAGAGAAAAAAATTATGAAAATTTTAAATAATCTCTCTTTTAATGAATTGAAAGATTTTCTAACATCTGAACTTGGAAACAATCCTTCCTTAAGAAACCACTTTACAATTTACTTTTCAGGGAAAAGCTCAAAAGGGAAAAGCCTCAATGACTATAAAAAAGAGATCAATCTGTCCTACCGTGAGATAAGCGACAGCGGTGGGTATATTGAATATGGAACAGAAGTCGATTTTTCATATATTCGTGATTTGGCTGACCGATATACTGATGCGGGAAATTTCCTTGAAGCAGCGACTATCTATCAGGCACTATCTGAAGTTATTGCTGAAAATATGGAAGAGGTGGATGATTCTGATGGATACTATAGAGACGAATTTTGTTTGGCTATAGAATATTTTGCAAACTGTATAAATGAAGCAGAACTGAGTCATATAGAAAAAAAGAAGTATATTGACTATTTTTTTGGTAAATATATTAAAAATGACCCGGACTATTTTCGAGAAAACTATGACGACGCTTTAAGCGAAATATGTCTCTCAAAAGATGATTTGGAATATTGGAAAAAACTGCTCAAACCTTACCTTCCTAAGAATCTTCCGGATAGTGAGCAATGGAGTGAATATTATCAAGCAAAAGAGCTCCTATTAACACAGCTTTACCTCCTGGACTCACTTAATCATGAAAAAGAATTCTACGAATTGGTAAAAAAATATTACCGCCAAGAGGAAGAATTTTGTCTTTCTTATATTGAACGTTTAGAAAAAGACAACAGGTGTAAAGAGGCTATTAAAATTGCCGAAGAAGGCCTTGACCTTTTTCCTGAGCATATGCTCATAGAAATACGCCGGTTTTTAAATAGATTCTATAAAAAGCAATCTCCGGAAAAATATAAACAGAATCTTATAAATCTTTTTATTCAAAATAAAGACTGGAATGATTACGAAAGGCTGAAAGAAATCTGTTCTAAAGAAGATTGGAAAGAAAAAATACTTTCAATAATTATTAACAATCTCCCAAAAGATAGAGACAGATTTAGCAGTGATACAATCATTGATATCTACCTAAAAGAAAAAATGTTTGAAGAAGCATTTGAAGAGGTTCTTGCGAAAAAAAGTCTTTTTACTCTTGATACATACTATAAAGATTTATCAGCAAAATTCCCCGAAGGATACTTTAAGGCTTACAGGGAGCTGCTTATTCCTTTTACTGATAGCAAGATGGGGAGATCACACTATAGAAATATCGTCAGCTATCTGAATCGGATGAAAAAAATAAAGGGATTTGAAGAGGAATTCAACGAATTAGTGAGCCTACTTAAGACCAAATATGCAAAAAGACCTGCCTTTCTGGATGAGATGAAATATATGTAAAGTACATCATAAAAAAGGGAAAAGCCAGGCGCCTGTCAAAAAAGTAATTCCCTTTTTTATCTTGACATAGAGTAATGTTTTGGTATAAAATGATACCAATTATGGAAACTATATCTAAACAAAAAGCAATTCAAATTTTAATTCAGAATAATATTTCTCTCCTGGATATTAGCAGTGCCCAAAAAATCTTCTCCTTTAAGAAAGAGAATAGTCTTTATAAATTTCTTCAAAGATTAGAAAGGGCTGATATCTTAAAGAGAATTGTTAAAGGAAAATATTTATTTTCTTTTAAAGAAATTAATGATTATGAATTAGCTAATTTTTTACTCGCTCCCTCTTATATTTCTTTGGAAAGCGCCCTTTCTTTTTACGGAATTTTAGCTCAGTTTCCCTATACTATTACTTCTGTTACTACCTCTAAAACCAGGAAGATTATCTATAACGAAAAGGAATTTGAATTTGCTCATCTGAGGAGGGAAAATTTTTTTGGTTTTGTAAAAAAGGACAATTTTTTAATCGCCCAACCGGAAAAAGCTCTTTTAGATGAACTTTATTTTATTTCCAAGGGTTTGATAAGTATAAGTTTAAACGAATTGAATTTATCCTTAATTAATAAGAATAAGTTACTAAAAATGTTGCAATATTATAAGTTTTTACCTTTAGAAAATATGGTGAAAAAATATGTTAAATAGAGAACAGGTACAAATATTTTCCAAAGAATTAAAAATAGATACATTTTCTGTTTATCGAGAATACTTACAACTTTTATTTCTAAAATATTTTTACGATTTAAAAGAAAGTAACCAGGTCTATTTTAAAGGTGGAACGGCAATTAAATTTTTATATCATTCTTTTAGGTTTTCGGAAGATTTAGATTTTAGCAGTACCTTAAAAGAAAAAGAGATTAAAATTTTAATTCAAAAAGCAATTAAAAACCTTTCTAGAGAACTCCCTGTATCCTTCAAGCAAGAAAAATCTATTGCCAATTCTTTTACCGGAAGGATTTTCCAAAAAATAACAGATTTTAGTTTTCCTTTAACTATTAGATTAGATATTTCTTTTAGAGAAAAACCAATTTATATTGAAACCAAATATATTGAGACTACTTTCCCTCTTGCGCCATATCCTCTGGTAGTTCATTTAGCAGCCAAAGAAATTTTAGCTGAAAAAATCAGAGCCCTAATAATTAGAGGAAAAGGAAGGGATGTATTTGATCTTTGGTATCTATTAAGTAAGGGAATAACAATTGATTGGAATTTGGTTAATCTAAAAATGTCTTTTTATGATAAAAAGACTGATGTTAAAGAATTAATAAACATTATAAAAGGGATATCGGATAAAGAAATTAAAAAAGATTTGATTAAATTTTTACCTCTAAATCAAAGAACGACCGTTGCAAAAATAAAAATCTGGCTAATTGAAAAGTTAGGCGAAAGAGAATAAATATTTTTGTAAAAGTCAGCGATTAATTATGGAAACTGGTTTAAATAGAATTAAAAAGAATTTTACTTCCCGATTAATGGGTATAATCGATGCAGAAAAAGAGTGAAGAAATCCTTTGTTTAGTGGTGTGTTTATTTTAATATTTGGATTTGGTATTTTATTTAATCCCATTTCTACGGATTTCTAAGTTTTATTTTAGAACCCTAAGGAGGATATCATACCCCCGGATACTACCTGAAGGTATAAATTAAACCTTATGGGCAAACACTCGACAAAGGGAGAAAAATTATGAAATCAAAAAATAGATTCATAAAGACAATTATTATATCGTGAATCCGGCTATTCCCGTTTGATTTTGTGAATAATCAAAATTGAACCGAATACAATTCTTGCTCACCGTGTTTCCTGCAGAAAATATTCGGTATCGGAATAGATCAAGGGTCTATAAACCTTTTATTTACTTGACATTAATATCGTAATATCGTTATATATAAATGTTATGATATTTTTCTCATAAAAGGAGTGAACTGCCATGAAAGTAGTCGTTGTAGGAGGCGTTGCCGGAGGAGCAAGTGCCGCTGCCCGTCTGAGACGCCTCGACGAAAACGCAGAAATAATTGTTTTGGAAAGAGGAGAGTATATTTCTTTTGCCAACTGCGGCCTCCCCTATTATATTGGTGGGGTAATAAAAAAACGGGATAATTTAGTGGTCCAATCCCCCGAAAGTATGAAAGAAAGATTTAATCTGGATATAAGAGTTTTAAATGAAGTTAAAAATATTGATATTAAAAATAAACAGGTTGATGTTTACGATATCAAAAATAACAAAAATTATAAAGAAAGTTATGATAAATTAATTCTCTCTCCCGGGGCTGTTCCTATTAAACCCCCCGATAAAGGATTTAACTCCCCTAATGTATTTACCTTGAGAGACATACCTGATACCCTGGCCATCAAAAATTTTGTGGATAAGCATAATCCTAAAAGCGCTGTGGTAGTAGGTGCGGGTTTTATCGGGATGGAGTTAGCGGAAAATCTTTATAGAAGGGGAATTGCCATTACCATCATTGAATTAGCAGAACAGGTATTAGCTCCCCTGGATAGTGAAATGGCCTCCCTGATTCATCAACACTTGAAAGAAAAAAAGGTAGAATTTTATCTAAACGACGAGGTAAAAGAAGTTGAACATCGGGAGGAATTTTCCCTGGTTAAACTCGGCAGCGGACGAGAAATAAAGACCGATATGGTTTTCATCGGCATAGGGGTTCGCCCCGAAGTTACTCTGGCTAAAATGGCCGGTTTAGAAATTGGTGAAAGAGGAGGCATAAAAGTAGACCGTTCCTTAAAAACTTCTAACCCTGATATCTATGCAGTTGGCGATGCTATCGAAGTGATAGATTATATTAACGGAAATCCCACTCTTGTCCCTCTTGCCGGACCAGCAAATAAACAGGGAAGAATTGCCGCCAATAATATCTGCGGGATAGCAGAAGAATATGAAGGAACGCAAGGCACTTCCATATTAAAGGTATTTGATATGACGGTGGCGGCTACCGGAAATAATGAAAAATTGCTAAAAAGATGCAATATTCCTTATGAAAAATCTTTTACTCATTCTTCATCTCATGCCGGATATTATCCTGAGGCTCTCCCTTTATCTATTAAGCTTATCTTTTCATCGGAAAATGGGAAAATTTTAGGAACCCAGATAGTAGGTTATGATGGAGTGGATAAAAGAATAGATGTTATCGCTACGGCAATACGGGCTGGGATGACGGTCTATGACCTGGAAAAATTAGAACTGGCCTATGCCCCGCCCTATTCTTCGGCCAAAGACCCGGTAAATATGGCCGGATATGTGGCTTCCAATATCTTAAAAGGGGATAGTGTGATCATCCACTGGCATGATATAGAGAAATTAAATCGCGAGGAAACAGTCCTTATCGATGTGAGAACACCTGAAGAGTATAACCTGGGTACCATAGAAGGAGCAAAAAATATTCCGGTTGATGAATTAAGAAATAGATTAAGCGAAATTCCCCAAGACCGAGAGATTATCATCTTTTGCCAGGCAGGGTTAAGGGGTTATATCGCCTGCCGAATCTTAAGGCAAAAAGGATATAAAAAGGTTAAAAATCTTAGCGGCGGGTACAAAACATATTTCCCGGCTGTTCAAATGCAAGATAATCCGGACATTTTTCAATACGAAAAATAGAAAAATCGAAATTTATCCAAAAAAGTGAACTGTTAAAAGCTCTTGCCCACTCTACAATACTTTGCATCGTAAAGGGTCTTATGGACAAAGAGAGTAATGTAACCAATATTCAGGAATGTCTTGATTTACTGCATAAGATAGAGACGGCGATGCAATTTAATTTCACATCACTTTTATCTGCTCGGGAAGGTATTATTACCGGAGCTTTGGTACCCACCAGTGTATGTCCTACCTGGTAATTGGCATAATAGGTAAGTGCTTTGCCAAAGATATTTCCAGCTGCAATATCAGGGACAATTAGGATATCGGCTTTACCTGCTACCGGTGAAACAATTCCTTTTTTCTCGGCAGCAAATTCTGAAATAGCATTATCTAAAGCCAGCGGCCCATCGATGATACAGCCGATAATCTGTTTTCTTTCATTCATTTTGGAAATCATTCCTGCTTTTACAGTCTCTTCCATATCAGGGTTTATGGTTTCTACGGCTGCTAGCAGGGCAACCTTAGGAGTCTCTATCCCAAGCTTATGGGCAACTTCAACAGCATTATTTATAATTGCCACTAAAGTCTTCACATCTGGTTTGAGGTTTACTCCGCCATCACTCATTAATACCAATTTGGGATTCCCTTCTCTTTTATCTTCAAAGATAAAAACATCACTGACGATTTTATCAGTCCTTAAACCCCACTCTTTGTTTAACACCGCCTTTAAAAGGGTGGCTGTCTTTATCTTCCCCTTGAGGAGTGTCCCTCCTTCTTTTACTCTTTCTACTGCCTTTCGAGCTATATCTTCATCATCTTTTGCTCCGATAATCTCTTTTACAAAATTACTTTCGCCTAATAAAGAAAGGGATTTTTCAATTTCTGCTTTATCTCCCACTAAAACTCCCTCTCCGAATCCGTAATCGTAACAATCTTTTAGGGCTTTCAAAGTTTCAATATCTTCTCCACCGGCAACAATAATTTTTTCTATTCCTTTCATTTTTAAATTGTCGAATAATTCTTTAAAACTTTTTATCATCTTCGAACCTCCTATACACAAATTACACAGATTAAATTTGATTTTAGGAATATGTTTTTACTTTTTCTACCCCATCTATTACTCTTATCACTGCTTGGGCCAATGCCTTCATCTCTTCTTCTCCCGGATAAACTACCACTGGAGCTATCCAACCCGTACGATCTTTTATCTTATTTACTAAAATTTTATTATGAGCTATGCCTCCGGTAAGAATAATTGCTTCAACTTTTCCTTTTAATACTGCAGCCATCGCCCCGATTTCTTTAGCAATCTGATAACACATCCCTTCAAAAATTAATTCTGCATATTTATCTCCTTGCTCTATTTTCTTCATTACTTCTCTGACATCATTGGTCCCCAGATAAGAGACAAGTCCGCCCTGATAAGTAATAAGTTTATACAATTCTTTTTCTGAATATTCACCAGAATAACACAGATGGATTAGAGCCTTATTGGGGAGAGAGCCGGTTCGCTCGGGTGAAAAAGGTCCTCCGTCATTGGCATTATTTACATCAATTATTTTCCCCTTCTCTATTGGAGCAATGGATATCCCCCCACCGAGATGGGCAACAATAAGGTTTGATTCCTCGAATTTTTTCCCCTGTTCTTTAGCGTAACGGAAGGCACTAGCCCGGATATTTAAAGTGTGAAGCAAGGATTTCCTTTCTATTCCTTTTAGCCCGGATATCCGGGCGATATCGGTAAATTCATCAACCGATACCGGGTCAGCGATATAGGCAGGGATATTGATTTCTTCAGCTATTTCATGGGCAATAATTCCTCCTAAATTGGAGGCATGTTCTATAGGAGAATTTTTTAGGTCATTGATAAGTTTGTTATTAACCTCGTAAGTCCCGGCTTCTAAAGGTTTTAATACACCGCCCCGTCCTATAATCGCTCTTAATGAATTAGAATCTATATTTTTCTTTTTCAAGGTATCCAAAATTATCTTTTTTCTGACTGGACCTTGTTCTAATAGCGATTTAAATTGGGAAAGTTCTTCTGTAGAATGGGAGATAGTCTCCTTAAAAATCTCTTTTCCTTTCTGATTAAATATTGCTACTTTGGTAGAAGTTGAACCGGGATTGATAACCAATATATTTTCTTTCATACATTCCTCCTTACAAATTAGTATATAGTATATAGTATTTAGTATATAGTAAAGAAATACGGTGGTAAGTAATGCGTAAAGGGATATTTTATTTTTTTACTTCTTTAAATCCCAGCTCAAAGGCTTTTAAATTTGTCTCAATACTTTTGAGAGGTAAGTTTTCTTTCATAGACTGAATAACTAAATCTTTATCCACCGGAAATCCAGGGGTAGCAACTGCTGCTCCGAGCAGAACCATATTTTCCGATATAATACTTCCTGCTTCTTTGGCTATTTTTTGGGCATCAATTATTGATAAATTCTTTATTTTTGCTTTTAGTTCGTCAAAAACAGAAGACAGTTCGGGATATTCCGAAATGCCCAGTGAAACAGTAAAAGGCACAATAGGAGCACTATTTACTATAACAAAAGAGTTGCAGTTTATCTTATTTAAAGACCTTAGAGCTTCTGTTGGTTCAAAAGCAATCAATAAATCCGCTGCTCCCTCTTCAATTAGAGGGCTGTGTGCTTCACCAATTTTAAGTTCAGTTACTACTGTCCCTCCTCTTCGAGCCATTCCATGAACTTCACTCATTACCACATTCAAACCTTTTCTCATCGCTGCTTCTCCCACAATAGTAGAAGTTTTAATCGTTCCCTGTCCCCCTACTCCAATAAGCTGAATCTTATATATATTTTTCAACCTTGTTTTTTCACCTCTATCGCTTTCTTTGGACATATCTGGGCACAAACTCCACAACCATCGCATAATAATGGGTTGATATTAACAGAGCCATCTTTTTCTATATAGATAGCCGGACAGGTAAAATTCTTCACGCAGATTAAGCATTTGGTGCACTCTTCCTGGTTAATGGTATATTTGATACTTATACCTTTTTTCCTGTTTTCCCCATCAGTAATCATAGCACAGGGGTGTTTGGTAATAACCACTGCTATACCTTCAAATTGTAGAGCTTCCTTAAATACTTCTTCTGTCTCTTTTAAATCAACCGGGTCAGTGGTCTTTACTAAACCTACACCTATTCCTCGAGCAATCTTCTCTATGGAAACTTCGGGAGCAGGATTACCCATTCCATCCAGGGGTATACCGGGATTGGTTTGACCTCCGGTCATTCCGGTTATCCTATTGTCCATAACTACTAATAAAATCTTATCTTTATTATGAACAGCATTAATTAAAGGAGGAATACCGGCATGAAAGAAGGTTGAATCTCCGATAAAAGATATTACTTTCTGGTTGGTTGCCTTAGAAAACCCGCAGCCAATACCTATACTTGAACCCATAGAAATACAGTAATCCCCCATATTATAGGGGGGTTCCATACCCAAGGCATAACATCCTATATCAGTGGAGTAAATTATCTCTTCTTCCTTTAATTTTAATTTTTTTATAGCTTTTTTTAAAGCAAAATAAGTTGCACGGTGGGGGCATCCGGGACAGAGTATCGCTGACCGTAAAGGCAAAGAAAGTTTAGTACTATATTTTTCTCTTTTGATTAATTCTTTTTCTACAATTTTTGCCATCCCAAAAGAGATAATATCCGGATTATATTCATAAATTCTGGGAAGGGTTCCGTCTAACTTGCCATATACTTTTTTCTTTATATTATATTTTCCTATTATGGCTAAAACTTCTTTTTCCATTACCGGTTCCACTTCTTCTGCTACCAAAATATTATCAACGCTATTTATGAAGTCTAATACTAATTTCTCGGGGAAAGGATAAGAGAAGGTGAGTTTCAAAATTTTAACTTTCAAATTATTCTCACTAACCACATCCATCACGTAATTAAAGGCACTACCACTGGTGATAATTCCTATCTCTCTACCACCTTTATCAATTATTTTATTAAGAGGAGATTTTTCGGTTTTTTCTTCAATCTGTTTTAATTTTTCAATTAATTCTTTACGCATTTTTACCACATATACCGGAGTTACTATGAATTGAGAAGGATCCTTTTTAAAGTATCCTTTCTCTTTTCCCTGAATAACTGTTCCTAAATTTACTACCCCTCTCATATGAGATATTCTGGTAGTAGTACGTATAAGTATGGGAATCTTAAATTGTTCTGATAAATCAAAACCAAATTTCATCAGGTCTTTTACTTCTTGCGGATTGGAGGGCTCGAGTAGGGGAATCCCTGCTAAGCGAGCCATAATCCGATTGTCTTGTTCATTCTGTGAAGAATACATAGAAGGGTCATCGGCTGATAAAACAATCATCCCGCCTCGCACTCCGGTATAAACTGCGCTCATAAAAGAGTCAGCTGCTACATTTAAACCTACATGTTTCATAAAAACAAAGGAACGCAATCCAGCGGCTGCGGCTGCAACAGAAACTTCTAACGCCACCTTCTCGTTTGAAGAAAATTCAAAATACACTCCTGCTTCCCGGGCAATTTTGTAAAATACATTTCCTATCTCTGAAGAAGGGGTACCAGGATAGGTGGAAACGACCGAAACACCGCCTTCTAAAGCCCCTCGAACAGCAGCTTCGTTGCCCAATAAAAACAGTTTTTCTCCTTCTTTTTCAGTTAAAATTTCTTTTACTTTCAATTTTTTTCTCCTATTTTTTCTTTGTATCGCGTAGTTTAGTCGTCAAATAACTATTAATAATATTTTTTTATATAATTCTTAACGTCATCTCTGGTTCCCTTAAAAGGACCCGGTTTTTCCATCTTTAAAGAAACTAAAGCAGCAGCAAAGAGGAGCGCTTCCTCTATTCTTTTATCTAACCTTTCGGTGATATAAGCACTGAAACAGGTATCACCCCGGCCGGTTCTTCCTGAAAGATTTCTCGGTTTTAAAGGACAGGTATAATGTTTTTTACCATTATAAATTAAAACTTCTTTATTGTGAGTAATCATAATTTCCTTTGTTCCCCACCCGAAGAGTATTTCCGCTGCTTTCTTTCTATCTTTTGTTCCCGTCATAATTTCAGCTTCAGCTGCATCAGTTTTTAAATAATCAATATAAGGGAGATATTCCTTCTTTTTTTCCCAATCTATAAAGACCATCTCTTTATTTTCCACCACAGTCCTTAAAAACCCTTGAACGTCCAGGGCAACTCTCCCTTTGTTATGCAGAAATCTTATCATTTCACTATCAAATTCCCCCGAGATGAGGCCGGCAAAATGATATATCTGGGAAGCAATATTATCCGGAACATCGTCGATAGTGAAGGGATCTGCAATCGATAGAGCAGTACAGGTTCTTCTTTCTCTATCTGCGCTATGATAAATATTTCTGATGGAAGTGGTATTTCTGGAATCTAAAGCAGTAATATTTTCTTGGGGAATAATAAATGCCTCCAAATACTTTCTATCCCGTGGGGATAACTTAGTCAAAATACCTATTTTATGACCGATAGCGTAGGAAGCACAGGATGAATAAAAAACTGCCCCTCCAATTTCCTTTACAGTTTCTCCTTGATATATGTTTTCATCAACAGAGATATGTCCTATGACAAAGCTATCATATCTTTTCATTTTTACCTCTTACTCTTTTTTCACATAAAACAATTATACTCCCAAAGCATCCCTTTGAAAAATATTTTTAAACTACTTTCCATAAATTGTTTTGAATAAAAATAAAAATGTGGGAAGGCCGTAATTGAAAAATTGGGGTGATGAATTTCTTAAAGCTTTTTTACCTGAAAAAATAATTTACCTGTCTTTAATTATCGTGTTTAGAAAAAGGAGAGGTTTTCTTTAATTTGTAGTTATTGCCGGTACTTTCTATAAGTTCGTTAACTCTTTGCAGGCTATATTTATAAAACTTCTTGTAACGGGGCTTTAATTCCAAACACAATACTCCATTGTAATTTTTAAATAGGCGGAATATCTTATCATAGGGAATCTCTCCCCAGCCTACAGGCATATGCATATCACCTATGCCAAACTGAATTAGATCGATATCTCGATTTTCAGGTGAGACTTTGGGTTTGCCAAAACAATCATGAATATGCAGATGTTTTATATACGGTAGGGCTAATTTTATAGAATCTAAAAATTTGAAGTGATAATATTTGGAGGCAAGATAAGCATGTCCAAAATCAAGGGTAATTCCTACGTTATCCCGATCAATTTTTTTAACTTGGTCAACTAATTCTTCAATCTTCGTTCCATATTTATACTTTCTAACTTCTTGCAAAAAGATGGGCTTGGGTGTCTGAGGAGAAAGGCTATAAGAAGGAATTACTCTACTATTACCAAATCGTCTTGATAATTCCCAGAGAGTCTCTTCCTCTAACTCAGGACAAGTATTTTCAATAACAATGGTCACCCCTAAATCTTTAGCAAAGTCAGCTAATTCTTGCAAAGTTTTTACTTCTATCTTCTTTGATCTTTCAATCTTGTTTAGAGAAGGTACTGTTAGTATTCCATTTTGTCCTAACCATTCCCCTCTAAACTCTTCCTGTTGTAAAGGAATTTTTCCACTATGGTATACAAAAATTTCTGCTCCTATAGCATTAGTAAATTCAATTCCAGATTTGAAGATTTCTTTTTGTAATTTAAAATTACCAGAGTCCATCAAATTTAGCAGATCGGGACCGTGAATAGTATATTTTAATTTAAATTCCTTCAGGATGTCTGTAATTGCTCTGGTTTGCAGCCAATTCAGTTTCCCCTTAAAGATTGCATCGACTCCGTGGACAGGTATTTCGGCATAATCAAAACCGATATCTTGAAAATTACCTAAAGTCTTCTCTAATAGATCTAAGTCACCATCTATAGTGGAAGAATCTACGTTTATTCCAATCCCTTTTATATGCATAGTTTTCGCTTCAAACCATAAATATTTTTATTAATTATTTCACATTATAGCACAATCAAATTCATATACAAGTATAGTTAAAAATTGTTTAAAATAATTTTTTTCAAATAGTTAATTTTCTTTTATATTTTTTAGAATAATATCTCTGCCATAATTAATCTCTTTTATCAATATATGTCCAACCTTTGGAGTATTTATTTCAGCATCCGTTGTATCAACAATGTAAGTCTCCAAATCACAATCTTTTTTCAACCCTTCAATAAATTTAATCTGCTCTCCTCGGTTATTATATATTTTATTTCCGCGAATTGTATTTTTTAAAAGAATTTCAACGCCTAATGGGTCATGGATTTTTCTACATATCTCTTTATCTAAGTCATTTTGATCTACCTCGATATCGTATATACCAGCTCTCCCGCATATTGGGCAAAATTCTACAAATGGATGATTCTTATTTTCTGTCGTTACCTCATAATGGGCGCTCAGAGCCAATCGATAAAATATTATATTCCCATTGCTTAACTTCAATTTTACCCTTTCAGATTTATTATTCATCAAATTTTTGTAATAATATCTAATATGTAATTGATGATCGTGGCTGTTAGCAGGATTATCTATATCTGTGTAAGGTTGCAAACCTTTATATCTTCCTTCCGTATCGCTTCCTTCATTACTATTAAGCAAAATATGGCGTAAACGATAATTTTCGCTAAAATTATTCTTAATATTACAATATTTCATTAAATTAAATATTACTAAATAAACAGCTTCAAGATATCCTTCTACAATATTGCAATTTACATAAAACCAGATATTAGGATATCTCGGTATTTCTTTTGAGATAATATCTTTTTTTGGTAATTTAAAATCCATTTTTATCCTCCGCTTATAAATATAATTAGAAGTAATTATTGTTCTCTTGTGTATACACAAAATATTAGTTGTATGGATTATTTTACTTTATTTCATGGTTTAACTATACGACATAACTTTTAAAAATCCTTCTTTTCTTGAAAAATATTTTAGGAGATTGTTTTTCCGTTTTATTCTTTGCTATAATAAATGGACAAAGAAAGTAAAATTATTAAATTATTGACTTTATATTGGAGATAATAAAATGGAAACTAACACTAAATTTTATGATATTGCTTTTATAGGACATTACACCAAAGACACAATTGTTTCTGCTTCGGGCATCAGAGTTGTTGATGGTGGTGCCTTTAATTATGGTGCTAATGTAGCTGCAAGAATGGGGTTAAAAGTAGCAGCAGTTACCCGTTTGGCAGAAGAAGATTTTCATGTAGTAGAAAAACTCAAGGGTTTAGGTGTGGATGTATTCGCACATATCTCCCCTCAGTCTACTTGTCTGCGTCTGGAATATCCCACTTCCGATGTTGATGAACGGGTCATATATGTAACCAGCTCAGCAGGTCCCTTCACCCCGGCTGAAGTAGAAAAAATTCAAGCCCGGGCAATTGTTGTGGGCGCATCTATGCGTGATGAGGTTAGCTTGCAACTGATAGAGGAACTGTCGAAAAAGAAAACTATTCTTTCCGCTGACGTGCAGAGCTTTATCCGGGTAAATGATAATGGTAAATTAGTTCCCAAGAAATGGCCGGAAAGAGACGATATATTTGCCTGTTTGGATATTTTAAAAACTGATGCAATAGAAGCGGGACTTTTATTCGGTGAATCTGATCTCTATACAGCTGCTCAAAAAATGCATGATCTGGGACCTAAAGAAGTAATCATCACTCACCGTGAAGGTTTGTTAGTCTTTGCCGATGGCAAATTTTATGAAGAAAAATTTTTCCCCAAAGAAATTATCGGAAGAAGCGGACGAGGAGATACTTGTATTGCTTCCTATACAGCCAAACGGTTAAGTGCTTCCCCTCAAGAAGCAACAACTTGGGCAGCGGCAGTAACCAGTTTAAAGATGGAAGCCGAAGGACCTTTCCAACGAACTATGCAAGAGGTTAATAATCTTATTTATAATAAATATTAAGAATACAAATTAAGTTAGCAAACCCTATTTTTTAGTAGGTTTTAGGTCTCCGGATAAACCATCTTAAAGAACAAAAAATCGTTTTTATTTTTTAATCTCCTCATAAGGTATAACATGTAAACTTTTTTCCTTTAAAATTACAGATACTTCCTCTCCTATAGAATAAATTTTATGCTCCTGAGGGTTAGTAATCTCTACAGTAAGGAGATTCTTATCAACTTCAATTTCGTACACCATCCTAGAGCCAAGATAAATTACCTGGTTGATTATGCCATTAATAGCACCTGATTTCTTAGGTTCTAGTTCTACAGATTCAGGTCTAATAATCAGTAAAATTTTATCTCCTTCTGAAAAGGTATTTTTTAATATATAAACTTTATATTTTACCCCTTTTATATCGACTTCAATTTCTTCCTGAGATAAAATATTTGCCACTCGTCCCTCTAAAAAGTTCGCTTTACCGATAAAATCAGCTACAAAATAATTAACCGGATGGCTATATATTTCCTGAGGGGTGCCTATCTGTTGAATTTTACCAGCATTCATAATAACTACTCGGTCAGAAAGAGTCATTGCCTCTTCCTGGTCATGAGTAACATAGACAGATGTTATTCCAACTCTTTGTTGTATTTTACGAATCTCTAATCTGGTGGATACTCGCATCTTGGCATCGAGATTGGAAAGAGGTTCATCAAGCAGTAGCACCTTTGGTTCCATAATTAGAGAACGAGCCAGACTAACCCGTTGCTGTTGACCTCCGGAAAGTTGTGCTGGAGATCGATTATTTAACCCTTTTAAACCCACCAAATTCATAATGGTTTCTGTTCTTTCTCGAATATTTTTTTCTTTCTCTCGATGAATCTTTAATCCATAAGCAATATTTTGATATACAGTCATATGGGGGAATAGAGCATAATTCTGAAATACCATAGTAGTAGGTCGCTGATTGGGAGGAGTAGTAGTTACTTCTTCCCCGTCAATAAAGATTTCCCCAGAAGTAGGAAGCTCAAAACCAGAGATCATCCGAAGGGCAGTAGTTTTTCCACATCCAGATGGCCCTAAAAGAGTAACTAGTTCCCCTTCTTTTACTTCTAAATTCACCTTATCAACTGCAATAACAGTATCTTTTTTACTTCCAAAAATTTTTACTAGATTTTTGAGCACAAGGTAATCTTGTTTCATAAAAAATCCTTTCCTTTTCTAAATAATTAGCCAATAATATCGACAGTTCTTACCCCTTTACCAATACGATTCACTATTAGCTGAATAATTCCTAAGGCAATTAATACAATAATTATCAATAAATTGGACATCGCTGCTGCTTGGGCATATCTGCTATTATCCACAAAACCCAGAATAGCTATAGTAATTAAATTCCATTTGCCCGATACTACAAAAATTACAGCACTGATAGCAGTCATAGCTTTTACAAAATTATAAGCAAGACCGGAGAAAAAAGCCGGAGCAATCATAGGTAAGGTAATTCTGCGAAAAGTAGTATTACTATCTGCACCCAAGTCAGTTGAAGCCTCCTCGATAGAAGGATCAATTTGTTGAAGAGCAGCAATTCCAGAACGTATTCCCACTGGCATATTTCTAAATATAAGAAGGATGATAATAATCCAAGCTGTTCCGGTCATTATAAAAGGAAGCAGCACAGTTTTTTGATTAAAGGCTAAGATATATCCTATTCCAACTACAGTCCCGGGAACAGCAAAAGTAAGCATAGAAATAAACTCCATTACACCGCGGCCAATAAATTTTTTCCTTATTACCAGAAAAGAGATAAAGATGCCTATAATACCGGCTATAGGTGTAGCGACAGCTGAAAGAACTAAAGAATCAATTAAATAATCTTTACCTACCTGATACATCTCTACATAATGTTTTAGAGTTAAGGTGGGGTTAACTCCCCAGAGGGTCTGAAAAGAACCATGAACAATAGTTCCATAAAAAAGAAAAACAATTCCGGTAAAAATAATACAGCAGGAATATACCGGTAGCTTTATATACCATTCCAGCTGCTTAATAGTTGCGCCGGTTGGCTTTCCGGTAACTGTAACATATGATTTTCGAGAAACCCAGTATTTTTGCAGAAAAAAAGCAACTATGGTTGGAATGAACAGAAGTATCGCCAGAGTAGAACCCCGAGATAAATCATACATCCCGGTAATTTGCAAATAAGCCTGCACTGAAAGAACTCGATAATTCCCAGAAATAACCATAGGGTTCCCGAAGTCAGCTAAAGATTGGATAAATACCAAAAGCCAGGCACTGGCAATACCCGGGGTAGATAAAGGTAAAGTAATGGTAGAAAACACTTTTACCCTCGATGCTCCCAAATCCATAGAAGCCTCTTCTAATGATGGGTCAATAGCTTGAAGAATACCGTAAAGAACTAAAAAAGCTGTAGGGGCATAAGCAATCGTTTCAACAAGTATCAATCCTGCCAACCCATATATGGTATAGTCACCAATAATTTTAGTTAAAAAAGGATTAAGACTTCCTGCTCTTCCAAAGAGAAGAATGGCTGATAGTGCAACTACAAAGGGTGGGGAGATAATAGGGAAGGTCGCAGTTACCCGAAAGAAATTTTTAAAGGGCATTGGAGTTCTGGTAAGGGCATAAGCAAAAATAAACCCAATTATAGTACCTATGGTTGCAGTGTACACCCCTAAAAGCATACTATTAAAGAAAGGTTGATAATAATACCTTTTGGAAAAAATTGCTGAATAATTGGAAAAATTCAATTGCTTATCAATAAATAAACTTGTTTTAAAGACTTGAAATATCGGAAATACCACAAACACTATTAAGCAATAAAAAATAGCCAGTATAGATATAAATAGTAATGGTTCTTTCCATATCAAACGGAGATTCCCTATGACTTCTTGTATTTTTCTTTTTGAACTGTTCATATTTTAAATCCAATAATATTTATGGCGATAATATAATAATCCCTGCTACTAAAAATAATCAACTCGTAACAGGGATTATTATTTCTCTATTATCTGGTTAACTAAATTTAATTATTGTCCAATTCTATCTCTCCAGGCAGTTACCAATTCATCTTTGTGCTCGCCTGCCCAGATGGCGTCATACTCGATTAATTTTACTTTATCTAAAGTTACAGCACCTTCGGCAACTGTTGCTTTGGGATTAATAGGCAAACGGCTATATTTCTGGAATAAATCCTGTGCTTGTTTAGTAAAACACCAATCGATAAATTGCTTACCCAATTCAGGTTCAGGACCACCTTTAATTAAAGAAAGACCTCCAACTTCATAACCAGTTCCTTCTGAGGGGAAGGTCATAACTACCGGATATCCTTCATTTATACCTTTAGCAACGATATCGTGCGAAAAAGCAATTCCCACTGCTATTTCACCTAATCCAACCATCGGTATACATCCAGTTCCTGATTTAGTATATTGAAAAATACTTTGTTTATCAAATTCTTCCCACCAGTTCAGAGCTTTTTCCAGACCAAGCATTTGGATAAGAGTTGCATAAGTAGTATATGAAGTACCAGAAGTATAGGGATAAGCTATAGCAACGTTTTTCTTAAAAGCTGGGTTCAAAAGTTGAGACCAGGAAGTCGGTGCTTCTACCTTATGTTCCTTTAAAAAATTTATATTAGAAACGAATCCAATGGCACCGGTATAAAATCCTGTCCAGGCCCAATCTATAGCATGAAATGATTCTGGCAATTCGAAATCTGTATTAGGTTTGTAAGGTTCCAGTAATCCTTTTTTAGCAGCGTTTATATGATCTGTATTAGAGCCGGCATGCCAAACACTGGCTTGGGGATTTGCGGATTCTGCTTCCATTCGAGCTGCAACCTCACCAGAGGACATTCTCACCCATTCCACATCGATTCCAGTTTCTTTTTCAAAAGCCTCAATGTAATACTGGGCCTCTTCGGTATCAAATGCTGTATACATATGAAGCACCTTACCTGCTGCCAGACCCGTTGCAAACACGCTACCTACCATAACCATGATTAATAACAATACTAAAGTTAACCTTTTCATAAAAAACCTCCTCATTTATTTTTTTTATGATTTTTACCATACAGAATATATAATCTTTATATTCCTGTATATAATATACTACGCTTTTTATTAACCTCCCTTCTTTTTTTATAAATAATTTTAAAAAATTAGAATTTCTCAAAATTATCTAACCTTTTATAATATAAGCAGCCTACCCTGGGGATTAAATTTTGCATACAAGGCTTTTCGTATCTCCTGTTTTTCTCTATAAGATCTTAGGTGATCATAACCATCTTCCTGCCAAGGCGGAGAAGTAAAGAGCGCTTGGTTAAATGCCTGTAAAAGTTTATCTTCAAATTCCCCTTTGTACTCCCTCTTTATAAATCGCTGAAATGCCTGAGGAAAATTATTCCAGGCTCCCAGTTCTTGGCCAGGAGACGTGGGATAAAAAAATCCGTTATTTGCTTTTACTGCTTTTAAATCTCCACCACCATCACCGATCATTAATACCTGATCATCTTCATAATTGCCTGCCCTTTTTGCTACTTCAATGTGGTGTCCCTTTGACCCCATTTCCTGACCGGCAATAATTTGGACATATCGAGCAATCCCTTGAGCTTCCCAGTAATTTGCTAAATCTGAGTATGGAGTTTTAGAAACAATTAATATATCTGCATATTGAGCCATTAATTCTAAACATTCTTTTACCTTGTCAAAAGGCGGAATCTTTGCAGAAATATGCGGGAACATTCTATTTACAGCCTCACTCCAACCTAAAAGTTTATATAAAGACAAATCAAGAGGATTTTGATTTAAATATTCCTCCAAACTTGGATTACCTAATCCTAATTTATTCTCTTTAGTATAGGCGATATATTGGTTTAAAGGTTTTATATTAGGTAGTTTTATATGTCCTTCTTGTAATACTTGCTGAACATCTGTCCTGTTTTGAAGAGCAGTGAGGGTAAGTTGGATGGCAATAAATCTATTACATCCTCTATCCACAGAAAAAAGATTGTAGTATTCAGCAACTTCTCTAAAATAAGACTCGATGCCACATAACTGATAAAATTCCATAAATTGTGGATGAAAAATCAACATCTGTTTTCCATTCATATTATCAGTAACACAACCATCGGTATCGATAGCTATTAAAAAATCTTTTGTTCTTTTAAATTTTCTTAATTGTTGTTCTGCATCTTCCTTTATCTGTTTTTCGTTAAGCCTGGGTAAGGCCATTATTTCATCTCCTTCCTGATATTAGCGTACAGCGGATAGCGTTTAGCGTATAGTATAAATCATTTATCAATTTGGTTAGCTAGTTATTTGGTTATTTAGTTAGCCAGTTTGATACTAAATCCTCAACTAACTAACCAGGTAACCAGCTAACTATTTCTCAATATCCGCTTTCTTCCTCTTTCTTCGCTATATACTATATACGATATACTATATACTAATTTATTTTCTATATTCTACTGGTACATATTCTCCGCATT
>JADBKX010000069.1:29852-31093 GCA_014894735.1 Candidatus Sediminicultor sextus
ATATACTATATACTAATTTATTTTCTATATTCTACTGGTACATATTCTCCGCATTTTTTAGCAATATATATCTCTTTCAATTTCGCAAATCGAGGTAGTGGCTCTCCGATTAAAGGCAAAGCCCAATTTATAAATTCATCAGTTACATCTACTCTATTAGAGGCAATCCATTTTTTAGGGAATTCCCTTTCTGAATTAGCTACAGTATCTAAAAGTATTTTATCATAATTTACTTTATAAGGTAAATCAGGATTTCTTATAATGGTCGACATAAAACCATTTTCTCCCGATAAAGCAATTTTGGCGGCATATACTCCCACCTGATAGGCCTCATCCCTATCAATTTCAGATACGTAGGCAATCTCTCTCCTCTGGCGAGTACCCGGCCTTTCTGAGCGAGCTATTCCCCCGACCAACAATCTATTTTTTACTCTTCCCTGACTATTTTTCCGGTCTATTCCGTTAAGGTAATTAGTAAGTACCTGCTCTACGGTCTTTTCAGAAGCGCTAAATTCAGCATGTCCAAAGCTATCTCGCAGTATTCCCAAATCCCCCACATTTACCCCTTCTCCGATAACTACAATACACCTTCCCTGTTTTTTTAATTTTTCATTAACTTTTTCGGCAATAAATTCTAAGTTACTTTGATAATCATCTTTGGATAGAGATTCGGGAAGAATTATTAATAAAGGAATTTCTCTTTTGGGATCAGCCAGCCTTGCTGCCGCCGGAATAAAACCAATCTTTCTTCCCATTACTCCGATAACTAAAACAGGGTCGCTGGTATAGCTGGCTTTATTCTCCTCATTTGCCTCCATTATATTAATGGCTAAATTGCGAGCCACACTTCCATACCCCGGGTCATGATCACATACTGCGAATGTTCCATCAGCTTGCAAGGGTCCTCCTAGGTCATTATCAATAGTTTTAGGTATGCCGGTACAAATCAGTTCTAAATTTTCTTTTTGGGCTAATTTACTTATTTTGTTAGCTGTATCCATGGAGTCTCCGCCTCCACAATAGAAGAAATATCCAACATCGTGCCTCTTGAAGACCTCGACAATACGGGCCAAATCCTCACCATTTTTTATTTTATATCGACAGCTGCCTATTGTTCCTGCAGATGGAGTTTCTGTTAATAGCGCTATTTGTTGGGGCTCCTGGGAAGAGATGTCTATTAATTCTTCTTTTAAAACCCCAAGAATACCCATCTTCGCTCCATATATTTTATCAACTTTTTT
>JADBKX010000069.1:31193-34338 GCA_014894735.1 Candidatus Sediminicultor sextus
CGATAACCTAATCCTACTGATTCACAAATATCTTTAGAAATTCCGGTAGCTAAAGTGACTTTAAAGTCAAAATCTTCTTTTCCGAAATTAATATCATATCTCCCTGTTCCTCTAACATTTATTACATGAGCAGCAATATTTTTACTAAACTCAGGATTTAATTCTAAATACTTTTTTACATAATCTTTACAATGATAACCTATTTGTCTTAAGGCAAGGTCCATCTCTGATCGGGAATGAAAACACTTGATATGAGGGGCGTAAATAATAATCTCTCCACCTGGAGCCATTACTCCGGGGCTCTGTAATTTATAAGAACCTTTACCGGCAGTCCAAATTTCATCATAACACCGGTCAATAACCTGGACCACATAATTAAGGGGTTCATCTATATAAATTACATGAAGCTTCGAACTTGCTTTTACTGCTTGTTTATAGGCCTCGATAAAACCATCAAATCCTACACCTACATATAGGCCTTTTGGTATTACCTGATGTTCTTTTTCTTCAAAGACCATATTAAAAGAAATTGTTGGTGCTTTTATCTGGTGAAATATATAAGAAGAACCCTGGTTTATAACTTCTCGGGCAGGATTATCAATGGTGCCGATAATCTGAGGAATACCAATAAGCACCGCTGCCCAGTGAAGTAAGTCTATCACCTCCGGACCAGAAATACCCGGAAAAAATACCTTTAATCCTCCCGCATAACCGGCAGATTCATGAGGCAAAGTCCCACCTAAGGCAATAATTAAATCATAATCTTTCGTAATTAATTTATTAACCACTACTGGAATAGACCGAGAAAGCTCTCCTTGAGTTTTTTCCGCTACAAAAGAAGCAGGAATCTCCCCCACGGTTACCAGTTTTTGAGGGTCGTTATATTCATGATTATAAAAATGGTTAAAATTAATTTGAGAAGAGAGCCCCAACTTTTCCCGAATTTCTATTTCGGCCATCTCTCTATGTGTTCCACCGGCATTTAAAGAATCAATCTGATTCATTCCTTTATTTTTTAATTCTTTATAGATAAAAGGAATTAATTTATCGGTAAAGTCTGTTCTGGTATAATCAGGATGAATCAAAAGAACTTTTTTTACAGAACTAAAATCTTTTAGGCTTTTCTTTACAACTTTCTCTAATTGTTCATCCGTTAACTCACCTTGAAGATTTTCAATGGATAGCAATTTTTTATTACCTCACAAAATCATCATTAAATATTTTTTTATCTTTACAACTATTCTGGTATCCAGAAGTCAGTAGTCAGAATTCTGGCTCCTGAATTCTGCCTCCTGAATTCTATTTTCTTTACTATATACTATATACTCTCGACTATATACTATTTTGTCACTTCCTCTTCCGGACGTTCAGGTAGCATCCATTCCGTATGAAATTCCCTTATCTTTCCTTCTTTGGTAGTCATTACTTCCGGATTATCTAATCCTTCAAGCTTAAAGTAACCATGTGCCCCAAAATAATCTCTTTGTAAGGCAGATACTTGTGCAGAGATCATTACCGGAGTAGCCAGTTGCAGGATATAATCATAAGCATTACTCATAGCTGGAACAGGTACCCCTACCCAATGGGCAACATCGATGAAATTAGCTAATTTTTTAAGACCTTGCTTAACTACCGCAGCGAATCGAGGAGCGGTTAAAAGATTAGGAATCTCTGGATTTTCTTTATAGGCTTTGGTAACTTCATCCAAAAATTGAGCCCGAATTATACACCCGCTTCGCCATCCTTTAACAACTTCTCCTAAATTAAGGTCCCATTTATATTCCTTAGAAGCAGCTTGTAATAAAGCCATGCCTTGGGCATAAGAAGAAATCTTAGCCAGATATAGGGCATCATGAGCAATCTTAATGAACTGTTCTTTTTCTCCCACATATTTTTCTTTAAAAATAGATAATTTTTTTGAAACTTTTAGTCTTAAATCTTTGTCTTGAGACATTTCTCGAGAGAAAACCGCAGCAGTAATAGTAGGAATGGGGACTAACAATTCCAAAGCGCTTTGCACTGTCCAGGTACCCGTCCCTTTCATTCGAGTAATATCAGCAGTTCGATCAACTAAATATTCTCCACTTTTCTTATCCTTTTCTTTCATGCTATCCCCAGTAATCTCTACTAAATAAGAACGAAGAAGGTCATCATCACTATTCCAGCTGGTCATAATCTGGGCAATCTCCTCTGAACTCATATTTAAGGCATTTTTAAAAACCCAAACACATTCACCGATTAACTGCATATCTCCATATTCAATGCCATTATGAACCATCTTAACAAAATGACCTGCCCCATCTGGTCCAACATAGGATACACAAGGGACACCATCATAAGCTTTGGCAGCGATCTTTTTAAATAAATCTTCTACCAGATTATAGGCTTCTCTTTGCCCGCCGGGCATTATAGCGGGCCCCCTTAAAGCCCCTTCTTCTCCTCCAGAAATACCTGTACCAATAAACAATAATCCTTTTTCACTTAATTCCTTATTACGTCTTATCGTATCTTTGAAATAAGAATTACCAGCATCTATAATCAAATCTCCTTTATCTAATAAAGGGACAAGTTTTGCAATAAAATCATCAACTGGTTTCCCCTGTTTTACCAATAAAATCATCTTACGGGGGCTTTCTAAAGAATTTACAAATTCTTCTAAAGAATAGACGGGTAAGATACTTTTACCTTTAGCTGACTCATTAGCAAAATTTTCTGTTTTGCTGCTGGTTCTATTGTAAACAGCTACGGAATAACCCTTATCCTCCATATTTAAAGTTAAATTTTGCCCCATTGGACCTAAACCAATTAATCCAATATTTTGTTTTTTCATTTCTCTCCTCTCCATATTTAGTCGTTATCATTTGGTTAGCTGGTTGAGGAATAAGTATATTGAAGAATTAATATTAATAAACTAATTAACCAGCAAACCAACTAACTATCTAACTCTTTACTTATTACACATTACAAATTACTGTATTCCTATACACTAAATGCAATACGCTATTTTTCTTCACTATATACTATATACTAAATACTATATACTAATTTATACTCCCGAGAAAGCACTAAACCCTCCATCTACAGGAACAATAATTCCGGTTACAAATTTTGAGGCATCAGAGGCCAGCCAGACACAGGCCCCAAT
>JADBKX010000018.1:0-1299 GCA_014894735.1 Candidatus Sediminicultor sextus
ATTACAGAAGGCTTTACTGTCTCACCTAGTTCTGTTTTTGCTGTACTAATTTGCGTCTCTAAACTGGTTTGAATATTTTCACAAATTTCATCGATATTAGTGCTGGTTTCTATTGCCTTCTTAAACAGAAGAGAAATTTCCTCAGAAGATAAACCTGAGTCATAAGCCATCAGACTTAAATAGCTTAGTTCTTCACTTATCTCAGAAATTTCCATGATACTTTTACCTTCGGCAGTTCCCGTCTTTACCAGCCAGGATAGAGATTCCTGGGGTACATCATTTTCCAGGCTGTCAGCCAATATTCCAAGCATCTCTTCTTCACCATTAATCTCAAGACCCTCTTGCAGGGCTTCATTCAAGATCTCATTAGCTTTCATTAAATTCTCCGCTTTAGCGGAAATGACTGAAATTATCACGCTCTTATCGACATTCTTGGCAAATCCTTCGTTTACCTTGTTGATCAGCGGCTCGGTAGGCAAGCCTTCTTGCTGGGTATCCAATATAATATCAAAGACTTTCTTTACGCTATAGGCATCGAATGATTCTTCCAGGCTATTCTCAATAATTTTTTTGGTATCTTCAAAAGGTACTCCCAATTCGAGTAAATCCTGAGCAGTGGTTAAAATCATTCTGCTTTGAAAAGCAGAATAAGAAGAAGAACCTAAAATGCTTTTTAATTGTTCTATCTGTTCATCAATGGTTTCTGTCCCTGCAGAAAAAGCAGAAATAGCAAAACAGAATATCACAATTATGGTTATTAAAAATAATGTTATTTTGTTTTTTTTCAGTTTCATAATTTAATTCACCAATGTGTTAATTTGCCAATTTACCGATTAACCAATTAAAGATATAAGATACAAGTTGCGAGGTGCGAGTATTTCACCCCCACCTTAATCCTCCCCCCTCAAGGGGGAGGAAACTGTTAAGTGCAATTGTTTATTTCTAATATGGCATTTTTATTGCCGAATCCGTCTTTAACATAACGAAGGGCGTTGGGGTCGGGAAACCACTTTTCCCCGTCCATAACAAACATATACTCATATCTGCCCGGTTCTAATTTAAGAGTCCCGGTCCAGATACCATCACTCTCGGGGTCTTCTAAAATATTCACCTGGGGGTCCCAGTTATTGAAATCACCAGCAATTGCCACAGTGTGCGTCTTATTATCGTTAATTCTTAAAGAAAATTGCACTTCAGCCGAACAGATAGGAGAAGTAACAGGTGTATTAAAGATAAAAGTAAAGGCAAAAAATAGGACGAGTGCTGCTGCGGCTGCTGCACCGGCCAGACGGAAAGAAA
>JADBKX010000018.1:1399-5763 GCA_014894735.1 Candidatus Sediminicultor sextus
GGGTTGGATGAATCCAACCCCTTGTACTATCCGATATCCGCTAATATTTTTTTTAATTGTTCGCGGGCGCGGTAGAGACGGACTTTTACTGTACCCTGTGGCAATTTGAGAATATTTGCTATTTCAATATAGGAAAGGTCTTGCAAGTGACGTAACACTATAACTTCTCTGAATTTTAGAGGTAGAGAATAGATGGCCTGTTGAATGGTCTGGAGGTTCTCCTTTTGGGCAATAATCTGCTCCGGATTATTGCTTAGATCCGCAGGTTGGGGATAAAATTCTAAATCGTCTGTCTCTACCGGAGTATCCAGGGAAACATAATCTATCTCTTTTTTTTTGTATTTATCCCTGATAATATTTAAAGTAATCTGATAGAGCCAGGTAGAAAATTTGTAAGAAGGATTAAAACGGGCCAAAGATTGATAGGTGTGCAGGAAAGCCTCTTGAGAAATGTCTTCCGCTTCCTGAGGATTATTACTCATCCGATAGGCTAAATTATAAACCATATTTTTATAATTATCTATTAACCGGGAAAACATTTGAGTTTTTCCCAGAAGACAGGATTCTATTATTTTAAGATCGTCCATGTGTGTCAATTCTCCGATTTACCAATTGGCCAATTTTCCAATTAATTAAGTTTGCTAGTTGAGAGGAAATTAAGTCTCTGGACAATTTTCGCTTATTGCATTAATCCTCACCTCTGCCCAGTTAGACTTCGTAGTGCCAGGATAGTTATCTATTACTAACTGATAGGCGTCAATTGCCTCACACCATAGTTCGAGTTGTTCATAACTCCAACCAATCTCATACTGAGCATCAGGGGGGATTTCTTGACCATTTCCCCAGGTGCTATTGGGATAGTTATCAATTACCAGTTGATAGGCAGGGATTGCCTCCTCCCACTGTCCAAGTTTTTGGCCATAACAATAGCCGATATAGTATTGGGCACAAGGGGCAATAAGCCTTTCTGCTTCGCCTGGCCAGGTAGAGTCAGGATAATTATCAATGGTTATTTGAAATTCCAAAATAGCCTGATTATAATTTTGGGCGTCATAATAAGAATTGGCAAGATAATACTGGGCCGGGGCAGCATAATCGCTTTCGGGATAATTTTCTATTGTCTTGGCAAACTCAAGGATAGCCTGTTCATAATTAGCTAATTTCCGATAACTTTGAGCAATACTGTATTGAGCAAGGGCCAGCAAAGAACTCTCGGGGTAATCATCTATTAATTTCTGATATGCCTTAATGGCATGAGAATAGTCATAGGTTACATAATAACAATTTCCAATTCCCAGCTGCGCATCATCGGCATAGGAGCTGTCGGGATAATGGTTAATTAATTCTTGGTATTCGAGGAGGGCTTGAATATAATAGCCCAATTTTTTTTCATTAGTATAAGCAATATAATATTGAGCATCATCAGCATAGGGGCTGTCAGGGAAGTCATTAACTAATTGCTGAAAAGCGGTAAGGGCATTTATATATTCGCCTGAATCGTAATAGATAATTCCTCCATCAAAGAGATACTTGTCATCAACTGCCCAAACAACGATGGGATTACCATTATCAATCAAAGTAACTTCATCCTCTTTGATTACAACACTCAATATTTTATAAGTAATATAATTTTCTTTGGTAATAGTTAAAGTCCGCGCACCTATTACTACTTCATCTATTCTGAAGTAGCCATCTGTATCAGTGAGGGCAGTATTAGAGGAGCCGGTTATGCTTACCAGGGCTCCTTCTAAGGGACGGGTATTGATAACCGTCTCTTCATGAATATAGCCTTCCACCGAGCCTTTAGAGAATGTTGAAAATAAACAGCCATTTAAAAGCAGGAGGGAAGAAAATAGTAAGAATAATATTAATAGATACTTAAATATTTTTTTATTTTTATGTTTATGCAACTTCAAAGACCTCCGATCCACTAATCCTTATTTATTTTCTTTAATTCTTTTTCTGCTTCTCGAGCGAATTCTGACTGAGGGGCAAGTTCAATCACTCGGGAAAGGAATTCTCGAGCTTTTTCTATTTCACCTATTTTATCATAAGATAATCCCAAATAATAGGCAACCTCTATATTTTGAGGAGACACTTTCTCTGCTATCTCCAAATATTCTATAGCTTGAGAGTACTTATTTTTATTAAAACATACAACTCCTATTCTGGTGTTAAGGTAAATAATAATTCCGGTATTCCCTGCTGAAGAAGGACTTGCTGCTAAATCTAAAGCCTTCAAATAATATTCTAAAGCCTCATTATACTCATCAATAAAAGGGACTATGCTTCTTGTTTCATAAATATAACCTAATTTGAGATAACTATTTAAATCTTTCGGATTATTTTCGATAATTTTTTCATACTGAGGGATGGCTTGCTCCGCGAACTTATTAGCCTTTCGGTATAGACTGTAGGCTTTTAAAATATTTTTGTTATTATATTCTATAATTCCTTTTTGCAGGTAACATTGCCCCAGGTAATAGTAACTCTCTGTATGGTTTTCGTCCAATTCAATTGATTTTTCAAATTCAGTAATAGCTTTATCGTATTCTCCCTGGCCGAAATAGGATATCCCAACCGAAAAAGGAGTTTGGGGTTGAGGTTTAGGCTGAATCTGTGCGGCAAGTTTATCTTTTTCTTTAATAAACCCGGAAACGGTAATCACCACCTGAGGATTGACCGGGTCATTAGACTCCAGGTAAATCCGTTTAGTGAATCGTCCTATCATGTCCAGAGAATTAACCGTAATCTTCAATTCTCCCGCTTCTCCAGGATTAAGTTCCCTGGTAGAGATAATGGGGTCAATACAGGATTCACAGCTAACCTTGGTTTCCTTAATAATTAAAACTTCATCCCCTATATTTTCAAATTTAAATATATGGGTAGGGAGTTCATCAGGGGTAATTTCTCCAAAATCCCAGGAATATTCCGGAAAGTAAATAGAGGGACCCGAGTCAGCCAGGGCAATAATCATACTGCTGTATGATGGTAAAATCTGGGCTATAAAAATAAAAAATAAAGAAAAAGCAATATAAATCATTAAAGAAAATATTCTATTTTTTCTAATAACATTATCTTTCATATTTACTATTTTCTATATATCTCCCCATTTTTTTTTGATTATATAATAAATACCCTCCTTTTGGCAAATCAAAAAGTTAACCAAAGGTGCCAGGCACCTTTGGTTAACTTTTTGATTTTTGTAAAAAACAAAAATATGATATACTTAGAAAAATATTTTAAGTGGGGGGACTGATGGCTATAAATATATCAATCAGGAAGCTTCCGCGGCCCAAGATATTAGACCGCTATATTGTAAAGGAAGTAATGAGTTTTGTGGCTCTGGCTGTTGCTGTCCTAACCATTATGTTAATCATGCAAACTCTCTTTGAGTTAATGGATATGTTGATTAATAAGAAAGTGGCCTGGCCCTATATTGTCAAGTTATTAGCCTATCGCCTTCCAGCATTTCTGGTAGTGACCTTCCCCATCTCTTTACTGGCTTCCAGTGAACTGGCTATTGGCCGCCTCTCCACAGATGGTGAAATAACTGCTATGAGAGCAGGGGGGATAAGCCTGCGTCGAATTATGATTCCTTTTTTAATTGCTGCTTTAGCCATAAGTATTTTGGCTTTTATAATCAATGATTATATTGTTCCTGAGGCTAACCACATTTCACAAAATATTATCCGGGAGATTGTATTAAAGAAAGGACCGCCTAATATCACGCGTAACGTCTTTTTTCGTGATGCTGAAAATCGTTATTTCTACATAAATCAGCTTGATGAAAAAAATATGATTATGCAGGATATTATGATCTATGAAATGACTCGAGAAAGATTTCCCCGAGCGATAACTGCCAAAACAGGGAAGTGGGTAGTTGATACCTGGAAGCTGGAGAATGGGACTATCTATAACTATGATGAAAATGGTAAAATTACCTATGAAATGAGCTTTGAAACTTTAGATATTATTGTTAAAGAAGACCTGCAAAAATTCTTTACAAATCAGAGGACTCCCCAGGAGATGAGCAGTAAGGAATTAAGACAACAGATAGATATTTTACAACAGGCAGGTGCAGATACTAAAAATTTTGAAGTAGACCTCTATATGAAATATTCTATCCCTTTTAGCGGACTAATTTTTGTCTTGTTGGGAGTGCCTTTGGGCTTACGGGTAAAGAAAGGAAGTAAAGCTACGGGGATAATTATTAGTATTGTCATGGTTTTGTTTTACTATATACTCCTTTCTACTACCAGATCATTTGGTCGAGAGGGAATGTTAACCCCCATCTTGGCTGCCTGGCTATCTAATATAATCTTTGGTATTTTGGGAGTAATTATTATGTTTAGGGCGGAGAA
>JADBKX010000070.1 GCA_014894735.1 Candidatus Sediminicultor sextus
TCAAATAACCGTCTCCTGTCATGTATTACAAGAGTTGAATGATTTTTTGAGCAATTTTCTCGGGAGTAAAACCGAAATAATCAGCTAATTGTTGGGCTGGTGCACTCTTGCCAAAAGACTTCATAAACACGGTGTAATAAGAATCATTCAATAGCTGATACCAGCCCTGGCCGGTATTAGCTTCAATGACTACCCGAAGTGCGTCTTTGGGTCCCAGGACCTCTTCTATATATCTTTTCTCCTGTCTTAAAAATTCTTCTCTGTCCGGAACAGATACTACCCGGCTGGTAATGCCGTTCACTTTTAAGATAGTATTTACCTTTACAGCTATCGAAACTTCACTGCCACTGGCCATTAATACCACCTGGGGAGCTTCTTTTTCTCGATGGGATATTATATAACCGCCCTGAGGAAATTCTTTTATACCACGATACTTTTCCAGATGAGGTAGATTCTGTCGGGATAAAACCAGGGCAGTAGGACCTTCTGTTCTTTTCAAAACTGCCTTCCAGGCTAATTTGGTCTCTTCTTCATCGGCAGGTCTGATGACTTTTAAATTAGGTATCATCCTTAAAGTTTCAAGCTGCTCCACCGGTTGATGAGTGGGACCGTCTTCTCCTGCCATGATAGAATCATGGGTAAAAATATAGATTACCGGAAGCTTCATCAGGGCAGCCATTCGAATAGCCGGACGCATATAATCAGAAAAGACAAAAAAGGTGGAACAGTATGGTCTGAATCCCTTGTGTGCTGCTATACCGTTAACCATCGCTCCCATCGCATGTTCCCTAACTCCAAATCTAAGGTTTCTGCCTGTAAAGTTGTCTTTTTGAACGTCTTCATAGTTATCAAGATAGGCTTTGGTAGAAGGAGATAAATCAGCTGAACCTCCGATAAGATAAGGAATTTTATCAGCAAGTTTATTCAGGATTATCGATGACGCTACTCGAGTAGCTACCGGAGATTTTATTTCTAGGCTATCCAGTTCCAAATCCTGAGGAATAGTCAAATTTATGGCTTTGTCCCATTGCTCTTTGAGGTCAGGATATTTTTGAGCCCATTGGGCAAATTTATTTTCCCACTCCTTTCTTTTTTTGGTAAGCTGTTTTTTTCTATCTTCAAAAAATTCTTTAACCTCAGATGAAACGTAAAATTTTTCCTCCAGAGGTAATCCTAAATTTCTCTTTAAACCCTTTACTTCTTCTTCGCCTAAAGGTGCGCCATGACAGTTGCAAGAATCTTGTTTGGTAGGGGCACCATAACCAATATGGGTTTTAGCTATAATCAAAGTGGGTTTGTCTTCAGTTTCTTTAGCTTTAATAATAGCTGCTTTAAATTCTTCAATGCTATGACCGTTAATGTGGTCAATGACTTTCCAATGATAAGCCCTAAACCTGTCGGCTACCGATTCGGTAAAAGTTGCGCTGGTCTTCCCAGCAAGGCAGATGCCATTATCATCATAGATAGCGATTAATTTTCCCAGACCCAGGTGGCCAGCCAGTGATGCGGCTTCAGAAGTAATGCCCTCCATCATACAGCCATCACCTAAAAGAGTATAAGTATGATGATCAACCATTTTATAATCCTCGGTATTAAACCTGGCCGCTAACATCTTTTCTGCCAGAGCCATTCCCACCGCATTGGCAAAACCCTGTCCTAATGGTCCGGTAGTCACTTCCACTCCGGGAGTTTCTCCATATTCAGGATGACCGGGAGTTTTAGAATTAAGCTGTCTGAATTTTTTTAAATCATCTAAAGAAAGGTCATATCCCGAAAGATGCAACAGAGAATATAACCAGGCTGAACCATGTCCGGCAGAGAGCACAAAACGGTCTCGATCCGGCCAATCCGGGACAGCAGAATCGTATTTTAATACATCTCCAAAGAGTACTGCTCCAATTTCAGCACAACCCAAAGGTAATCCCGGATGACCGGAATTAGCCTTTTCTATCATATCTACAGCCAATCCTCTTACTATATTAGCGATTCTATTAAACAATTTAGAAATTCCTCCTTCTCTTCTGAATACTGATATTTAATATTTTACACTTATTTTTTTTCTTCTACAAACTTTTTTGTTTCTTATACTTTATTATGAGTGTAAACTTTAGAGGGGGTATTTAGATAAAAAAGAAAATTACAAGCGGACTAAATAATTTAGTGGACCGTGTCCATGGATTATTCCGACTGATCCAGAACATATAATAATAAACCTTTCTCAACGGTAATAACAGCTTTTTCCTGCTCAATTATATTGCTAATACCTCTGGTCTTATATCTTAATAGGCTTCCTGATTCGAGCAAATATTTACATCCCGTTATGGTAACACCGGTAACCTTTTTATCTAAGGGAATCAAAGAAAGCCTTGCCCCTATTTTTTGAAAAAACACTTTTTCTCTATCTATTATCCCCATTTCCAGTCCAGGTTCCTTGATAAATGCGGTTATCCCATTTCTAAAAGCATGTTCCAGGAGAAAGATATTGGCTAACTGCTGATCTAATCGCCCCCCTGCAAATCCGATGATAATAATATTATTAAAACCTCTTTCCCGACAATATTGGAGTGCCAGTTCACCATCAGTTTCGTCCTTTTCAACAGGGTATTTTAGAATCTTAGCTCCCATTTTTTCACAACGTTGATATTGTGCCCTGGTAAGCGAATCAAAATCACCTATAATCACATCGGGCAAAAAACCCATGCTCTCTAATAACAAGGCTCCACCATCAGCAGCAACAAACAAGACATCTTTCCCTCCGATTAGTTTCTTATATTCTTCCTTATTCCCTTTTAATTCTCCGTTTAAGGCAATAACCACCTTATTCGTTGACATAAATTATCCTCTCATCTTTCGTTTTTGCCCTCTTTAATTACCATATTCTTTAGTAACGGTATTATAATTATATAACTTAGCAACAGCGATGGCAAAAGGTAACTGATATTATATATTGCTGAATATACCCATGGACTTTGACCTACCGGAGCATACTGAGCAAAAAATATAATCCCGGAAAGAAAGTGGCTAATAAACCTTCCCAGTCCACCAGTAAAGACAGCTAATAATAACCAGCCATACGTTCTACCCTTTGCCTTTAAATTAATCTTGTTTGAGAATATTCCTGCTAATCCAACCAGCATGTAAGGTAAAGGATAATCTAATACCAGCTGCGCTGGATGAATAATGAAAGGACCAAGTGCTAATTGAACTAAACCATATACTACTCCAGCCATCATACCCGGGCCAGCCCCCCAACGCAAAGCTATAATTAAAATCGGCAGCATTTCGAGGCTAACCGACCCCCCCTGAGGCATCCTCCATAAAGGAATAAAATTTAAAATAGCAGCCAATGCCACCGCCATACCAATCTCTGCCATAATTCTTACTTGATTTCTTTTCATTATAAATTCCCCTTTCTTTTAAAGTAATTTATTTTAAATAAAAAAACCGCAGACCTGATCTTTTAATCAAAACTGCGGTTTAATCAAAACACTGTTGTTTTAATTCCCTACGCTGGCATTACCCAGATCAGGTTTTAAGGGTCTGTTTACTAAAAACACTCTCAGCCTTAATAAGCTCCCCTATTGTATTATTCTATTTTTTAATCCATTTAAAATGGCTGGCCCCATTTTTTTAGATATATTAAGTGTAAAATACTAAATTAGTATCTGCGGTATTCGCTTCTTGGTCTTGGTGGACGGGCTTCGTCAATCTTCAAAGGACGATCTTCGAAATCGGTATTATTTAAACCATCTTTGGCTTTTTTAGCTTCTTCCGGAGAAGACATTTCTATAAATCCAAAGCCTTTTCCTTCGATGATGTTGACACTCTTAACTTCACCATAAGCCGAGAAAAGTTCTTTCAATTTATCATTATTTACAGAATACTTAAGATTTCCGACATATAATTTACTACCTTCCATATTTCCTACCTCCTTTTCGTTATTATTTCTCTTTAGTCCAATAACGTTTCTTCTAGGAGGTAGAAGCAAAATAGTGATTCCAACCTCTTTAACGATAACATTATTTAAACACAAGAGATCCCTCACAAACAATCTCTGTTTTCAGAGGATTAATGGATTGTTTTTAGCATCTCTTTTAAGTAAGAAGGACCAGCCATTAATATTAACTTTTTCTACTATATTGTACCTCTTTCCAAAATTTTGTCAAATTTTTTATTAAAATATTGATAAGAAAGGGGTGGTTCTATATTTAATTCTAACTACTTTCTTCTCAAGACTTCTATAACTGCCGGTAAAAAATCACAGACATCTTCCTTGACCACTACCTCAGCTAAATAGTCCAGGTGGGTAGACATAAAATTAACAATGATTAATTTACCTCCTCTATCCAGACAATATTGGGGTAACATATTCACCGGGCTAACCTGGAGTGATGAACCGACAGTCAGCATTAAATCTGCTCGCATAGATTCAAAGATAGCAGGATCTAAATTAGGAAGCATCTCGCCAAACAGGACTACATTTGGTTTAAACACTCCGCCACATTCACAATAGGGAACTTTCTCTTCACTTGTTTCTATCTTTTTCAGTAATACCTCCGAAGAAATCACCTTTCCACATTTTCGGCAAACAGCTTCTCTTAAAGTGCCATGAACTTCAATAATTTCCCTCGAACCTGCCCTCTGATGAAGGTTATCGATATTTTGGGTAATGAGGCATTTAACATAACCCATCTCTTCCAACCGGGCAATGGCTTTATGTGCAGGATTGGGAGAAACGCGAGATAACATTTCAATACGAGGTCGATAAAAATGATAAAAACGCTGTGGGTTTTCCTTAAATGCTGCTATGGAGGTAACTTTAAAAGGGTCTACCTTCTCCCAGATGCCTTTACCGGGGGTCCTAAAATCTGCTATTCCCGACCCAGTGCTTACTCCCGCTCCGGTTAATACAACTGTATATTTAGATTCTTTAATTAACTCTGCTACCTGATTTACTTTTTCTTCATCAATTATCTTCTCCATTTAAATTACCTTTAATTTTGAAGTTTTTCAACTTATTCTACCCTATTTTATAGCCTAAAGGAGCTTCTCGGTCAGGCTGAAGCAGAATAACTTCTCCATCCTCTTTCATTACTCCTAAAATTAAAACTTCTGATTTAAGCCCGGCTATCCTTTTAGGAGGAAAATTAACTACCGCCACAATCTGTCGGTTAAGCAAATCTTCTTTAGAATATAATTTAGTAATCTGGGCAGAAGAGACCTTTATACCTAACTCTCCAAAATCAATCTTTACTTTATAGGAAGGATTCCTTGCCTCTTCTAAATCTTTTACTTCAATTATCTTTCCAATCCGGATATCTATTTTTTGAAAATCTTCAAATGTTACCATAATTTTCTATTTCATCCGTCCTCTTTTTTCTTGAGTATATTTACATTTTATCACAAATTAAATTAAATAAAAGATATAACCAAAAGAGAGAGCCAAAGCAGGACTAAGTCTTGCTCCCTTCTGATGAAGACTTAGTGCTATCGGAAGCGACCCTATTAAATACTACAAGAAATTCGATTAATATATTCATATTCTATTAATAAGTACTAATTTTAAAATTATACTTCATTCTTTTTTATTTTTATATTTCTACATATAAATAGATATTTTATTATAAATTGCTTCTTCTTTTATTGAGAGCATTCCTCACATATTGGCATAAATAGTAAGGTGTCTAAATAAAAGAATTACTTCTAATATATTCTTCGCTGCCGGATCTTTAGCAAATATAGTTTG
>JADBKX010000125.1 GCA_014894735.1 Candidatus Sediminicultor sextus
GGGAAACCATTGCTGATGAGTTTATCGCTCTGAAGGAAAAATATCAACAATATGATTTTTTTTATGTTCATATTAAAAAGACGGACAGTTATGGTGAAGACGTGAACTATGATGCGCATAGCTGGCACCCCAATCCTTTCCTGCTTTATTCTCGCTATATTCGTGTTGATGATGTCAAGCATTTCAGTGAAAATGAATTCGTCAGAGGAGGCCTGGGACGCTTCCCTGCTTTAGAAGCCATGCAGCTGATGCTGGCCAATGCCCTGAAACTGAATAAGTACGGTGCATAATAGAAGTTGTAATCATAATTTTTTGTATATCAAAGGAGGGTTTTATATGGATTGGAAAGGACGCAAAAAAAGTTCCAATGTGGAGGACAGGAGGGGCCTGTCTTCCGGCAAGATGGTAGTCGGCGGCATTGGCGGCATCATCCTCCTACTGGTTTTTACCCTTTTGGGAGGCAATCCAGTGGATATCATCAACAATATGCAAAACACAGACACGGAGGTGGACTCCTCTTACCAGGCCACCGCCGAAGAGGAGGAGCTGGCTGAGTTTGTCTCTGTTGTTTTGGCGGAGACGGAGGAAGTGTGGACCATGCTTTTCAAGGAGCAGGGCGGGCAATATGACTATCCCACCCTGGTCCTTTATTCTGGCATGGTGGATTCCGCATGCGGCGTGGCCGGCTCGTCAGCGGGTCCTTTTTACTGCTCGGGAGACCAGAAGGTGTACCTAGATCTGAGCTTTTTCAATGAGCTTCGCAAAAATTACAATGCTCCCGGCGACTTTGCCATAGCCTATGTGGTGGCTCACGAGGTAGGTCACCATGTCCAGATGCTGCTGGGCATCATGGACCAGTTGAATGAACTGAGGCAAAAGCTGTCTAAAACGGAATACAACAATCTGATGGTGAGGCTGGAGCTCCAGGCCGACTACTTCGCAGGGGTGTGGGCTCATTACGTCAACCGGATTGATCTGTTGGAGAAGGGTGACCTGGAGGAGGCCTTGAATGCGGCCAGCGCCGTGGGAGACGACAGGCTTCAGAAGCAGAATCAGGGCTATGTGGTGCCCGACAGCTTCACCCACGGCACCTCGGAGCAGAGGCAGCGATGGTTCTACAAGGGTTTCACCAACGGCACCATAGCCGGCGGCGACACCTTCAACATGGATATTGATTAAAATAAACTATTGTTACGGAAAACTATATTATGCTTGTTTAGAAGATAAAGAAGGAATGATAAATATTTTTTATGAAAAGAGAAAGAAAGGGTTGGAAAGATTTGGGATAGATATTTCTTTAAATTATTTCTTCTAATTTTTGATAAACTTTTTCAGTTTAATCACTCATACAAAAAGTTCGAAAATCTTTTTGTGGGGGAGCCTGACAATTTCCAGCCCTTTGGCTTTTGTTGAAGAGTTTTTTTATTTTAAAATATTTAACATAAAAAAGATAAATAAGAGATTTATCATATTTATAATGATATGATAACATAAATAGTTCTATAAAAATGAGGAGGAAAAACCAAAATGAATCAAAAAATAAAAATTCAAAACATTAATTTAGGACATAAAATAATAATCTACTTTTTATTTGTTGGTATGACATTAACTTTAATGACCAGCAGTGCTTATTGTATTATAGATTTAAGAATTTCTCCAACTATCTCTCCTGAAGAAGGGGAATTAAATCTGGATAGACTAAAAATGGAGATTGCCGGTGAATTTTTTGGGATAGATAGTAGTTTAATTTTAAGTTATCGTCAAGAACAATTCCGTCCTGAAGATATTGTTACTGCCTTATTTTTCTCAGGGGATAGCCAAAGACCGCTTGATTCAGTTTTAGCTTTACGAAAAGAGGAAGAGGATTGGAGTCAGGTTGCTACTAAGTTAGAGGTATCACCCAATGCTCATGGCATGCAGATGGCCTTAACCCATGGGAAAGGCAAAAAAGTAGGGCTAAAAAGGAAATTACCCTCAGAAAGTGATATTTTTATCAGTTTCATAAGTGACTATTATAAGATTGATATGGAAAGATTATGGCTTTATTTCGAAAGAGAATTTACTATAAATGATATCCTCCTGGCAGTAAATTTAGGAACACATTATGGAATTAGATTCGAATTATTACTGCAAGACAGAGAGAGAGGATTAGATTGGTTTACGATTTTAAGGGAAAGAAATATTAAGGAAGAGAAACTGTTTTTACCTTATAAATCTGAAATTAAGTATAAAAATAGACCAGTGCTTGAATAGGCCTGTAAATATTTTTTTAAAAAAAGAAGGATTTTTAATTTTTATGTAGAATTAAAATATATTGAGTGTGGTTTAAAAAATTGATATAACTTTTAAATCCGAGAGTTGCATTATCTAACAGAAATTGGCACAGCGTATATATAATTATTACATTAAAATTATGAGTTGCTGATAATTTTAAAAAAACTATCTGAGATTAAGGGGTAAAAAATAATGAAAAAATATAATGTTTTTGTTAAAAGTACGATTTTTCTGTTCATTCTCATTCTTCTTATGCCCGCATTAATTTCCCCGGTTATAGCTCAAGGGAATACTACTGGAATAAATATTTCAGAGTTGTTAAAGTCGGAAGAGCCAGGAGTAATAGATTCTATAGCCAACTTCTTATTCACGATGTATGAGTATTTAAAAAAAGGAATAGTATCTATCTTAGAACAAACAGTTTTTAAAGCTAACCCCCAGTTAGCAGATTACTATGCAGAAGTGGCTGCTTTTTTAGCCAGTTTAACGGCCATTTTTATAATTCTTGAAGTGCTCAGTGTACCAAAGAAGGTAGTAAAAATATTATTAATACTTGGATGGATTCTCTTTTTGTGTTCTATTGCCATGAGAACATTTTTAAAATAAAATAAAATCTCTTTACTTCTCTATAAAAATAATAAAAACACTGTATAAGGAGGAATCTTATGAAGTATAGACGAATTATTTTTTTAACAATTCTTGTTTTAACTATCCTCTCATTATTTTTATCATTTGTTTATGCCCAGGTTTGGGATATCGAATTTTCTGGTGACGTTACTCCCGTTGCTAGTAAGGTTTCGTCAATGATTCGAGAAAGATACTTAAAAGATTATGATTCTAATGACATAAGCCCTACGCCACAATATAATGATATCAATATGAGTAAATCAGCGGGAACATTTAAAATATCAAACGGGCAGGGAAACATTATTGAGGTTGTAAATAAAACTTCGTTGTCAATTTCAAAAAAAGTAGGATTTTCTTCTGTAGATGATGTTATGACCGCTGTAGCTATTAATAGTATTGGAAAAGATCCTAATGCTCCTCCATTCACCATTGGTTCTTCCCTAGAAGATGTTATTAGAGTTATGGGGACCCCTGAATCGATTCAGATATCCTTTAAATCTTTTAAGTATCGAAATTCTACTGTTTATTTTGATAACGATTGGAAAGTGCAGTCTTGGGATAATCGATATGGTAATTTAAAAGTAAGTTTAGAAAATGAATGCAGAATTGATGTATTAGATATCGATGATATTTTTAAAATTATCAATGATAATCTAACCGAAGAATTTACAATTTTACCTATTGATAAATCTATTGAAGAAACTATTGAAGAATTTCAGAAGTATTTAGAAAATCAGTAAACATAAATAAAATTTATATCTAACTGGAAAAAATTATATTTTGGTAGTATTTGGATATTAGTTTTTTAATTCATTATTGCCTAGTTAACTTCGTATAACTGAACTGCTCATACATACTCCGCTCCCGTTGGTCGCTCGCTACCGGCTTTACCACATTTTCACCTCTGCTATCGCTACAGTGAAAACGTCGTATACACCCGGAAAGAACAGGGAAGGGTTGTTAATGCTCAGGAATTCGGCGGTTTGTCTAAATATAGTGAATGTTGTATAATTTAATTATGAGGTTATTGTGCTAAAGATTGGTTTTGTAGAACTTTTCTGTTGTGAGCAACCTATGGAAAAAATAGAAGGTTAAAAGAAGGATAATATTTCAATAAAAGGAGGTAGCCATGCCTGAATTTGGAAATCCATTTTCTGGTCTTAAGAAAGACCGTAAGATCACGAACGAAGAGTTAATTCGTGCTATAAGGTTTATGATTGCAGCAGAGTATGAAGCCATTCAGCTTTATATGCAGCTTGCTGAATCAACTGATAACCAATTAGCACAAGATGTGCTGAAGGACATCGCAGATGAAGAGCGTGTTCATGCTGGAGAATTTCTTAGACTCTTGAAAGAACTTGCCCCAGATGAAGAAAAATTTTACAGAGAAGGCGCTAAAGAGGTAGAAGAAGAAATTAATAAATAAAGTAAAGGAAATAAAAAATGAAACGAGTATTTAGTTGGCAGGTTTTACTAGGTCTGTCCCTAATAGCTTTATCTACGCTGGTTTATTTTATTCACTATTTTATTTTTAGAGACGCACATCATATTTTCCTATATCTTATTGGAGATATTGCTTTTGTTTTTATTGAAGTTTTGTTAGTGACTTTGGTTTTACACCAGTTACTGCACTATAGAGAAAAGAAAGCTATGTTGAACAAATTAAATATGGTTATAGGGGCGTTTTTTAGTGAAGTTGGCAGAGAATTGCTCAAAATTTTTTCTGATTTTGATACAGAGTCTGTTAAAATTACTCAGAAACTGGTTATAACAAATGAGTCTTTTGAAAAAGAGTTTTTGGAAATTTGTAAAAGTGTCAAAAATCACACTTACAACATTGACAGCAAGAGAGGGGATTTGGAGAATATTAAAAATTTCTTAAAAGAGAAGAGACAGTTTTTATTGAATCTTTTGGAAAATCCCAATCTGTTAGAACATGAGTCATTCACAAATTTACTTTGGGCAGTATTTCATTTAACAGAGGAGCTTATTCACAGAAGAAGCCTGAGCGAATTACCAGAAACTGATTATCAACACCTTGCAGGAGATATTAAGAGGGCATATCATCTTTTGATTTTAGAATGGTTGAACTATATGAAGCATTTAAAAGCTAATTACCCATATCTTTTTTCTCTTGCAGTTAGAACAAATCCTTTTGATATAGATGCATCGGTAGAGGTTAGATAAATAGAGTTCTTGTGCTTAAGTAAAGCAAACCTGCTACAGCGAAAGCAGGGGAAGCAATCTCAATACATCTTTCTATCATTACACGGGTTGAAGACATGATACAATTATTATCGAATAACATGAGAGGAGGTAGTAGCCATGCAAGTAAAAAACCTATCTGATTTGGTGAAATATCAAGAAAATGCTGTTGTAAGCAGTGAGATAATAAAGAAAGACGCAGGAACAGTCACTGTATTTGCTTTTGATAAAGATCAAGGACTAAGCGAACATACCGCACCATTTGATGCTTTAGTCAATATCATTGACGGCCAGGCAGAAGTTTCAATATCGGGAAAGCTGTTTACTGTAAAGGAAGGCGAAATGATAATTATGCCTGCAAATAAACCACATTCAATGAAAGCGGTGGAGAAGTTCAAGATGCTTTTAGTAATGATTAAAAAATAGACCGCTTTGATCTTTACTCCCTTCATTCATGGAATGATGGATGTCGAATCCGAGGTCGAGCTATTCTACGCCAGACGTCTTAAAGTAAAGCCCTGCACTTGTGGTGAGATGTACTGCTGGTATAAGAAAGCCGGAGAATGCTGCATCAAGGATGATATGCAG
>JADBKX010000128.1 GCA_014894735.1 Candidatus Sediminicultor sextus
GTCTGTTTCTTCCAAAAGTTTTTTTTCATAGTCTTTGTCTTTGTAATCCATGCTCATATCTTCATAAGAAAGACCTGTTCCCATGAATTCTTCACCTTTTGAAGACCCGGCGATCCTTCTTGGTTTATTATAAGCAGGCATATATAGATATATTTTTTCCCCATCATTAACATTTAGAAGCGTTACGTCCTTTACCGATTTAGGAGAGAGAAATCGCACAAGGGTACTGGTTTTTTCATCTTCTCCTTTTTGAGAGAACATGATCATTTCTCTGATTTCTTCGTTCCCATCCTTGTCAGTGAGGATCATTTCAGAAATTGTCTTTTGGGTAGAAAAATCCGGAGAGGTTTCATCTATTTTATCCATAATTTCGTCTACGGTGAGTGTCGTTTCTGTTCCTGCATAGACCACTATACCTGAAAATAACAAGCAAATAGTTATCATTGTAAAAAGATATTTTCTTATTTTCATTGTTTTGACTCCTTTTTTATTTTAAAATCAACTTTATCTAATAATATTGGAAGAAGTAATAGGGTGTATATAACACTTACCAGCATGACACTTCCAATCAATTGACCAAAAGATGCCATCATTTTAATACTGGAAAAGCTAAGTACAAAAACCCCGGCTGCTATAGAAATGGAATTAAAGACGATCGCTCTTCCGGTTCCGGTTAGGGTTGTATTTAGCGCATCTATTTTTTCCTTGCTTTTTAATTCATTTTTATAGCGGGCTATAAAGTGAATGGTATAATCTATTCCTGCTCCTATAGCGATACTTGCTACCATCATGGTAGATACGTTTAAGGGTATATTAAAGATACCCATAGCACCACCCGCGGTAATGATAGTTAAAACAAGAGGAATCATGGAATATAATCCTACTTTAACAGATTTAAATTGAATAACCAACATGGCGAATACCATTAAGAAGGCAAAAATAATACTCCTAATCTGTCCCCTGAATAGACTGCGGTTTATTCGATCGGTTATGACCGGGGTTCCGCTGAGCCGAAAAGAGAGTTTCGTGGTTCCATTGTCATCAGGTATAAAAACAGTCATATCACTTAAATACCAGAAGATATCATTTTCTTCGTCGCTTAATTGGTCACCTAAAAAATTTTCTGCCATTGATTGTGCAACTTTTATTTTTTCACTTTCCCTGGCCATATTTCGGGAATCTTCCAATATTTCCTGCAAGTAGAGAGCATCATCTTCTGATAAATCTATTTGACTACTAAGTTCATCTATAAAGAAATCTACTGTTTGCTCATTTTGGATATAAGATGTAAGTAAAGGAGCAATCTTCTCCTTGGTTAATCCTAAATCTTCGATTTCTAAAGAAGATAGAGACAAAATTTCAGAAATAAATGTCTGGTCTTTTCTTTCAAATTCATTATTTGGTTGAGCAGCCAATCGAACCAATTCTTTCTTGAAGTCGTCAATATTTTTTATCTCTATACCTTTCGCCTGAAGGGAAGAAATAATTTCATCTGCAATATAGGGATAACAATCTTTACGTTCTTCTTTTTCTAATGATTGAAGATCTACTTGTCTTACATTTTTGGGAATGGTTTCTATAAATGTCCTTATTTTTGCAATGGATATATCGAGGTTATTAGAACTCATTTCTTTTGACTTGATGGATACCAGTGTGTCTTTATCATCATCTCCAACCATAGAAGTAACGTATTCATTGTTCTGGGCAAAAAACCAGAGATTATCAATCTTTTCCAAACTGGCAGGGATGATCTTTTTATTTTCCATTGCATCGTTAAGATCAATTAAAAAATCGCTGATTGAAGACGGTTCTTTTAGTGAAGGGAGTCGTTCTGAGTAATCCTCAATCTTTTTTATCTGTCTTAAGACATAAGGATTTTTGACATTATCCGCTTCAGTATAAATGTAAAGCGTATCTACTCCGCCAAATTTCTCTTTGAAATAATTCAAAGTTTTTACAACTTGGCTCTTTTCTCCCAATCTTGATTCCATAGAAGAATCAGGTATGACCTGAGTAGCAAAGCCGATTCCTCCTAAAACTACGACTGATACAATTACGATAACGGTTTTCCTTTTTTCTGAAACCAAATAAAAAATGAGATCCAATAATTTACTGACTAAATCTTTAGAATTAGAAGAAAATTTTTTATGTATTTTAGGAGGAGGGAAAAGCTTATAAAAAGCACCCAGAAAAAAAGTTGCCAGTATAAAAGCGAAAAATATCCCCAGGGTAGAAAAAATACCAAATTCGGTAATGGGTCTTACGATGGCAGCAGAAAGAGATAAAAAACCGGCCATAGTGGTCAAAGCACTCATTAATATGGGTACGAAAGTATGCTGAAAAGTCATTTTGACTGCTCTAAGCGGTTCAAAGCGATATCTTTCTTCATAATAACGGCTGACAAAATGTATCCCATAAGCAGTTGCCAGAGATATCATAATAACCGGTAGGATAGCAGCTACCATGGTGACATTTCTACCAGTGGAAGCGATTAATCCCAAAACCCAAACCGAAGACATAAAAGCGACGAGAAGGGGTAATATAACTCCCCGAATACTTCGAAAGCAGAAGAAAAGGACAAAGAGCATGATAACGATGGCGGCAATACTTAAGGCCATGGTACCCCGGGAACTTTCTGATATTTCTGCGCTCATTAATGGCATACCGGAGTAATATATTTTTGTAGCCTCTCCCTTTATAGGTTCAATTATTTTTATTAAATTGTTTTTTAGCTCACTTCCTGAATAACCTTCTTTTAATTCTATGATTAATAGGGTGACATTTCCATCCGCGGATATAAATTTGCCCCTAACCATATTATTTTTTAGTAGCGTGTCTTTAAGCTTCCTGGCTTCTTCATTATTTTCCGGAAAGATTTCAACTAAATCTTTGACTTCCAATCCAAATTCAGTGCTGATTATTTCAGGCATATTTAAAAAAGAAGTGACGGATTTTACATAGGAAGTATCATTTAATTCATCAATAATGTTTTTTACACTCCTTAGATTTTCTACCTGAAAAAGGTCCTCATATTCCAGGGAGATCACTGCTGTTTCTGATTGGTTGCCACCGAATTTATCCACGATTTCACTATAAAACTTTATATCCGGATCATCCTCAGGCATATATTTGGTAATATCATCTTCGATAGTTAACTTGTTTAATTGTGAGCCTGCCAAAATAGTGATGATAATGGTTATTATCAAGATTGACCAGGCATATTTCATAATAAAATTGGCAACTTTTTTCATCATTTTGCTTTCCCTTTTACCCTCTCAATATTTTTTAATTGATTTTCATTATAACTGACTGGTCAGTCGAAAGTCAAGGAAAATAAAAAAATTTTTCCTTACGCAATACGAGAAAACTTGACAAGAAGAGTGATTAAAACCTATAATATTGGTAACACAATATAATAAAAGAAAAAAATAAAAGGGGAAAGTAGGTAGACGACCAATTTTAGAGAGCTGATGGTTGGTGAAAATCAGTATGGGTTTTATCGAATTCCACCCTTTTTAATATTTCCGGTGAAATCAAAATATTCGGAAACACATCTTAAGATGCGTTAAACAATCAGCCAATGAAGGATAGGATATTTTCCTATCGAATCAGGGGTGGCACCACGTGATTAAACTCTCGTCCCTAGTAGTAGATGTTACTAGCTGACGAGAGTTTTTTGTTTAATGGCCATTGCGAGCAATGCGAAGTAATCTCCTATGACAGAGTAAAGCTTAAAATTTGAAAAGGCAATGAATATATATGAAAGAATTTGAAATCCTCGAACATACCGCCGATATCGGAATAGCGGCTTATGGAAAAACCAAAAGAGAAGTTTTTATCAATACTGCCAGGGGAATGTTTGAAATTATTGCCGGGGAGACCAAAAACCTTAAAGAAAACTTTTGTGATAAAATAAAGCTGGAAGCTGACAATTTGGAAGGCTTACTCTTCGCCTGGCTTAATGAACTTCTATATATCAGTGAAACGAAATTAGTTATTTTAAATAAATTTGAAATAAAAGATTTATCTAATAATACAATTGGTGCAGAAGTTAAAGGAACGAAAATTAACCGGCTCAACTGCAAAATAAAAAAAGAGATAAAAGCCGCAACTTACTATCGTTTAGAAATTAAAAAAGATGAGGAAAGCGGACTCTGGAGGGCTCAAGTAATTTTCGATATTTAAATCTGTGCAATTATCCATATAAAGGAGGGGATTAATATGAAAGAATCTTGGAATGGACCTTTAAATAAGATAGATGATTATCGTTGGGAAATTCCCAAAACTTATAACTCTGGAATGAGAGTTCCTGGTCTGATTTATGCCTCTTCAAATTTATTAGAAAAAATACGCCAGGACCAGGCTTTAGAACAGGTGGTTAACGTAGCTTTTCTCCCGGGGATTGTCGGCCGTTCATTAGCTATGCCCGATATCCACTGGGGGTACGGTTTTCCTATAGGCGGAGTAGCTGCTACTACCTTAGATGAGGGAGTTATCTCCCCTGGTGCCGTGGGCTTTGACATAAATTGCGGGGTCAGATTACTAAGAACTAATTTGACTTTAAAAGAAGTAAAACCGAAAGTTGAACTCTTGGTTGATGAACTATTTAGAGAGATACCATCTGGTGTAGGCTCAAAAGGAAAGATTAAAATAAGCTTTCACGAAATGAGAGATGTTTTAAGAAAAGGTTCTAAATGGGCCGTAGGGAGAGGTTTTGGTTGGGAAGAAGACATCTTACTTACCGAAGAAGAAGGTTGTATGAAAGAGGCGAATCCTGATCTGGTCAGCAAACATGCCTTGGAAAGAGGGAAACCTCAATTGGGCACCCTCGGCTCAGGAAATCATTTTTTAGAGATTCAGGTAATCGATAAGGTTTATGACCCGGAAGTTGCCCGGGAACTGGGATTAGAAGAAGGCCAAATTACCGTAATGATTCATTGTGGTTCCCGGGGATTGGGACATCAGGTCTGTACCGATTATTTAGTGACTATGCAAAAGGCTGTACAGAAATATGGGATACAACTTCCCGACCGGCAATTGGCTTGTGCACCTCTGTCTTCATCAGAAGGAAAAAACTATTATGCGGCTATGGCCTGTGCGGCGAATTATGCCTGGGCAAATCGCCAATGTATCATGCACTGGACTCGTGAAGTTTTTGCTAAGGTTTTCCGAAGCACTCCGGAAGAATTAGGATTAAGATTAATCTATGATGTGGCACATAATATTGCAAAAATAGAAGAACATGATTTAAAAGGAAAGCAAATAAAGCTGTGTGTGCATAGAAAAGGGGCTACTCGGGCTTTCCCTCCATTTCATCCTGATATTCCGGAAAAATATAGGAAGATAGGGCAGCCGGTATTAATCCCCGGAGATATGGGTCGTTGTTCCTATTGTTTGGTAGGGACTGAAAAAGCCATGGAAGAAACCTTTGGTTCAACCTGTCATGGGGCAGGAAGAATCATGAGCAGAATGAAAGCCAAAAAAGAAGCGCAGGGGAGAGACATTCAACAAGAATTAAGAGAAAAGGGAATCATTGTAAAAGCAGAAAGCCGGGGGACCCTGGTTGAAGAGATGTCTGATGCCTATAAAGATGTAAGTGAAGTAGTGGAAGTAATGCACCAGACCGGTATATCCAGAAAAGTAGTGCGGATGCGGCCATTAGGAGTTATAAAGGGATA
>JADBKX010000135.1 GCA_014894735.1 Candidatus Sediminicultor sextus
AATTAATTAGTCGTTAGTAGGGGTAGACCTTGTGTCTACCCTCTGTAGGATAGGCGTCACGCCTGTCTATAAGATTAAACCTGAGTATTTCTTTCTATTATATTTTCTTATTCTAAAGGAAGTATTATGAATGAAGAGAGCTTTAAAAAAGAAATCCTTGATTTTGAAGATAAATACCTTTCTCCCAATGCTGCGAAAAATTGCGAAGCCAGAAGAGAACGTGAGACCTCCCATCCTTTTAGGGGCCCTTATTCGAGAGACCGGGATCATATATTATACAGTGGTTCATTTCGCAGATACATAGGGAAGACTCAGGTTATATATTTTGCCGTAGGTTTTGACGAACAATTGTCTAATCGGAGTATTCATACTTTACAGGTTTCTCAGATAGCTCGAACCATAGGGAAGGCTTTAAAGTTAAATCTTGATCTTATTGAGGCCATTGCCCTTGGTCATGATTTAGGACATGCTCCCTTTGGACATGATGGAGAGGAGATTCTTCAAGAGATTTGCCAGGAGAAGAATACCGGCATATTTTTTCATAATATCCATAGTCTTAGAATCGTCGATAAACTTGCCGATGCTTGTAAAGGGATGAACTTGACCTTTCAAGTAAGAGATGGAATTCTCTCTCATGATGGTGAGGTTAACGAGAAATATCTAAAACCGGACAGAGATAAAACCGAAGCTGATTTAATAGATTATTGCCAGAAAAAATCTCTGGGAGGAAAGATGCAGATAGTGCCAGCAACTTTAGAAGGGTGTGTAGTCCGGATGTCAGATGCTATCTCCTATGTAGGACAAGATTTCGAGGATGCGATACGAATAGGTATTTTAAAAAAGGGTGAATTGCCAGAAGGGATTAAAAGAAAATTAGGAGAAAGCAATACAGACATTATAAATTCCCTGGTAACTGATATCATCATTAATTCTTATAATCGTGATGAGATAATTTATTCCTCTGATATCGCTGAGAAAATTTTTGAATTGAAAAAATTTAATACCGAAAGGATATATAAGAATCCCAGGCTCAAAGCAAAAAAAACGAAATTGAGAGCTTCTTTTAAATACTTGTTTGACAAATTTCTTAATGATATTAACAGAGGTGATGAGGATTCTCTTGTTTTTAAAGAATGGATTTTTAATAGGGGTAAAAACAAGGGAACAGATTATGTAAATAGCAATTTACCTGAGCAAGTGGTGGTAGATTATATCGCTTCTATGACAGATAGGTATTTTGATAATACTTATATAAAATATAAAAAATAATTTTACTTTTCCCTTCTTGGCGGTGGTGGTGTAGATGGAGCTATCCATCGAGTGGCTGGCTCTGATCTTTTAGGGAGCATACAGATTTCCCCCGGAGCGCGCCACCAAAATCGCTGTAACCGAGACTGTAAATTTTTTAAAGAGAAATAATTTTGTTAAAAAATATGATTGTTATGCAAGTGAATTAAAAAGTATTCAATAAGTATATACTTATTTCATATATAATGTATAATAGTAGGCATGGGCGCAATACTTTGTGCCCCTACACCTGAATCCTAATTTCTTTGACACGATAATCGATACACAAAACTCAGATACGATACACTAGCGGCCATTCACTATTCACTAACGCCTAATTTAATTCTATCATTGCTTAAGTATGATAAATTTTATTGTAAGGGGATATTAGAAATATTGCCAAATAAAAAATATTACTATCATTCTTATTACCATACTTATTCCCACAAAAAAAGAAGAGCAAAGAAAATAAAAATAATTATTAGTGGACTATTTGTCCTGTTGCTATTTACGGGAACAATTTATTTTAAGATTTTTCCTTTATTTTCTTCAAAACAAAACAGTGATTCTCTTCCTGCTTCAGAAGAAATTTTGAAATCAGCAGAAGAGGAGGTGGAAAAGGTTCCTGAGATAGTTGAAGAAGAAATATCTTTGCGGGAAGAAATAGATAAAGAGAGAGAAGAAGAGAAAGAAGTCATTACCATTAAGGGTAATTTGCAGGCTGGAGATACCCTTTATGAATCTTTAATTAAAGAAGGCGTCTCTGCAGCTGAGATACTCAGTTTACAAGAGAAAGTTAAGCCAGTAGTAGATTTTAACTATCTTCCGGCTGGCAGTGAATATTCTTTGAAATATAATCCGGAAGGAAAGATAATAGAATTCATTTATAAGCCCAATCCTATTGATATTTACTGTATAGACATTCCTAACTCTGATTTAGAAGATTTAAAGGTAACCAAAGAAGAAGTATCCACAGAAGTTGTTCGGTTTGAAGGGAAGATTAAATATTCTCTTTATGAATCTATGTTAGAATGTGCAAATTCACCTCAATTAGCCCTGCAATTAGCGGAGATATTTGCCTGGCAGATCGACTTTCTTACCGAATGCCGGGAGGGGGATACTTTTAATATTTTGACAGAAAAACAGTATAGAGGAGATTTTTATCGTTGGGGAAAGATACTTGCTGCCGAATACGAAGGGGAACTTCTGAGTAGACATACTGCCATTCTGTTTGAAGACCCCTCCGGGTATATAGATTATTATACCGAAGAAGGAAAATCGTTAAGAAAGGCTTTCTTGCGGGCTCCCTTAAATTATAAAAATATCAGTTCTTATTTTTCTAAAAACCGTTTACACCCAATTTTAAGAATTTGGCGTCCTCATCTGGCTATCGATTATGCTGCTCCAAGCGGGACTCCGGTTTCTACTATCGGAGATGGAACGGTAATTTATGCTGGTTGGGATAATGGTTATGGAAACTACATTAAAATTCGTCATCCCAATAATTATGTAACTGCTTATGGTCACCTTTCTCGTTTTGCCAAAGGATTAAAAAATGGCCAGAAGGTAAAACAAGGTGAGATAATAGGCTACGTAGGATCTACTGGCTTGGCTACAGGTCCACATTTAGATTTTTCCATTAGTAAAAATGGAGAAAAGGCGGATTTCTTAAAACTTGAACTTCCCGCTGCTTTTTCAGTCGATCCCCAGTATAGTGCTCAATTTAACGAAGCAAAGAATAAACTGCTTAATGATTTAGAAAATAGTGGAGAATTAGATTTAAACCTAGGATTAGATAATCAACAATCCATGAATTTAGAAGGGAAATAATCAGTAAAATAAAATATTATCGATTTCCCCCCATCATAAATCTTCCCTGACCTTTTTGCCATGGCCTGATTTCCATTGCTTTAAAATTATTATCATCTATTAGTTTACCAATAAGTTTTATTTTTAAAATATAGTTAAGGAGCTTGACTTCATAACGTTTAATCAGAATCGATAAGAAGAGGGATATAGAAAGATATTTATAAAAAATATAGAATTGTGCTATAATGACATATAATCAGAATTTAGAATAAAAATTAAAAGGAGGGACTAAATATGAAAAAGAGATATTTAAAAATGTTTTTAATGTTAAGTTTAGTTATTTGTGGATTATTATCAGTATTTAGCTTTAGTTTTGCAGCTGGTCAGGGGCAAACTGCCTGGGAAACTCTTTCTCAAGAAGCATCTGATTACCTGGAGATGGCAATAAACAAGATGGAAGAGGCAATTAAAACATATCAGGGAGCTAATTATCCCAGTAGAGAATTGTGGGCCGAAGCGATCGATTATGGTGAAAGAGCTATCCAAGCTGACCCTGACTTTATAGAAGCTCATTATTATCTTGCCCAGATTTATCAATATACTAATTGGTATTACCGAGAGGCGAGAGAGTGGGAGAGATATATTGAACTTATTCAGAAAAAGGAAGTAATTTCTCCGGAAGCTAAACAGAAATTATCTTTTGCCTATTATCGGTTGGGATATGCGGCTTATCAAAGAGAGGATTATGATGGCTCTATTCTGTATCTACAAAAAGCAGTTGAGGTTAACCCAGAAATGACTGAAGCCTACTATTGGTTAGCGAGAATATCTTACGAAGAAGGCAGATTGAATGATTCTCTTCCTTCCTGGCAAAAGGTGTTAGAGGTTGACCCCCTTTCCCCCCGGGCACAATATTTTTATACTAAAGTAGAAAATTCCATAAAATACGGGAAAGAAGCATATTCTCATTATGAAGCAGGATATAATCTTTATGAACAAAGGTTATTTGAAGAAGCAATATACGAATACCGTCAAGCAGTTAGATCTAACCCTTATTTTTCTTTAGCATATTATTGGCTGGGCAGAATTTATTACGAGCGGGGTAATTATCGGGAAGCTGTGAGTAATTGGAAAGAAGTTTTGCGTTTAGAGCCGGAAAACACAAAAGCAGAGTATTGGTTAAAGCAGGCGGAAAAACAATTAAAATAGTATATAGTATGTAGTATATCGTATATCGTGAAAGAAATAGAACTCAGCAGACAGAAGCCAGGAGTTATTCCCTCTCCCCTTGGAGGGAGAGGGTGAGGGGGTGAGGGGGAAATAAATGAGAATTGCTTTTTTTACCAATTGTTATAAACCGCTGGTTAATGGAGTTGTTATCAGCATATCTTCATTAAAAGAATCTTACGAAAGAAAGGGGCATGAGGTTTATATCTTTGCTCCCAGGGTAGAAGATTATATTGACCAAGAGAAAAATGTATTCAGATACAGGTCAGTAAACATAACCAGTAAAGTGAAATATCCTCTCTCCCTACCTTTGTCCTTTAAAGTGAAAAAGGTTATAACCGAATTTAATCCTGATATCGTTCATATTCATCATCCCTTTTTGCTTAGCTCTGCAGCTATAATGTATGGCAAAAAATTAGGTATTCCCAAAATATTGACTCTTCACACCCAATATGAACAATATGCTTATTATGCTTCCCCTATACCAGAAAGAGTAACCCAAAAAGCAATTAAGATGATCATTTCTCATTTAGCTTATAAAACTGATTGTGTAACTACTCCGTCTGCATCAATGAAAGAATTAATAGAAGCCTATGGAATTAAAAATAGAATTGAGGTTATTCCTAATGCAATAGATTTGATTTCTTTCAGGGAAGATAATGAATTAAAAAGAACAGAAATTAAAAAAAAATACCATCTGAAAGAAGATGATAAAATAATTCTCTTTGTGGGTAGGGTAGCTTCAGAAAAGAGCATAGATAAGATTATAAAATCATTAGCAATAATTAAAAAGAGAGGTATTAGTAAAGAAAAATTATTAATAGTAGGCAATGGCTCGGCCATGGATGAACTAAAACAGCTTGCTCGAACTTTAAAAGTAGAAGAAGATGTAATATTTGCAGGTGCGGTAAGCTATGAAGAAATTCAGCATTATTACAAGATGGCTTATGTATTTACTATTGCTTCTACGACAGAAACTTTTGGAATGGTAACTATAGAAGCCTTAGCTTCCGGAGTTCCCGTTTTGGCGGTTAAAGCTCCGGGAGCAGTAGATATATTGACAGATGGACTGGACGGACTGTTGGTCGATAACGATACCGAAAAATTTGCTAATGCATTAGAAAAGATTATCAGAGAGCCAGAATTAAGGGAAAAGCTCTCTCAGGGAGCATTAAAAACTTCAGAAAAATATAGCATTGATAAAATTTCTGAAAGAATGTTAAATCTTTATCGGGAAGTAATCGAGATAAAAAAATCTAAAACTAAAGAGAAGAAAAATTTTATAAAAGATATGTTGGCCATAGATTATGAGGGGAAAATAAAAAATGAAAAA
>JADBKX010000090.1:0-2442 GCA_014894735.1 Candidatus Sediminicultor sextus
CCCATCGGGATTGATATTGGAGCTCAAACTCCGGAAGAGATTGCGGTGAGCATTATGGCTGAGATTATCCAGGTTAGAAGAAAAAAAGAAGTATAGTAACAGGTAACATGTCATATGTAATGAATAATATGTAGGGGCAGACCTTGTGCCTGCCCGTAATTAGAGGAAAAGAAACTAAGTTGTGATAATTTTAAGGTTAAATTACAGGAAGTGATGATATTGAAATTGAGATATAAAATTTGGCTGGAAAAGAATGGAGAAAAAGTGTTTGGTGATGGACCCTTGGACATCCTTTGTCGAGTAGAAAGAACCGGTTCATTAAGACAGGCGGCAGAAGAGATAAATATGTCTTATTCTCAGGCTTGGAATTTAATAAAAGATTTAGAGGAGAGATTAGGATTTAAGTTATTAAAAAGGAAGGTAGGAGGAGAAAGTGGCGGAGGGTCACAACTTACTGAGCAGGCTAGAGATTTGATGATGAAATTTGAAATATTTCGCGATAAAGCCCAAGAGAGTTTAAATTTGCTTTATAAAGAAATATTTTAAGATAGATAATTTTAAAGCAAGGAGGGTGCAGTTGTTCTAGCTCAATAATTAGGTAACTTTTTCTAGTTTTTATTAGGGGCTCTGGGTGCTGCCCTATTATTTAAATATAATGGTCTGTTGAGAAGTAACACTTAAATATAAATAGCCACAAAACTCAATCAATGGACTAAATTATGATGGAGGTTAAATATGCAGTCTAAAGTGATTTTAATCCAATCCGAGAGATTGGGGAAAGGTGATGACCAACTCGGTACAATGCTCATGGCTAACTTTTTACGTTTACTCGGGGAGAGCAAAGAGAAACCTGAGACCCTAGTTTTTTGGAATACCGGAGTCCGTTTGGTTTGTGAAGATTCTTATGTTCTGGGACATCTCAAACGGTTGGAAGATCAGGGGGTTGAAATATTGGCTTGTACCACCTGTCTCGAATATTTTGATCTGGTAGACAAGTTGAAGGTTGGTAAACCGACAACCATGGTCAAATCGATTCAATCCATATTGAACTCAGAAATTGTCTGTTTGTAGGCTAAAAATTGTTTTTATGACAGCAGTCCCGCCGGTCAGATTTGTAAATTTACTCCCTCTCGAGGGGGAGGATTAAGATGGGGGTGTTATTTTAAATATCATGAAAAAGATAGCGGTAGAAAAAGCGGTGGGGATGATATTATGTCACGATATCACCCGAATTATCCCTGGGGAATTTAAAGGAAGGGCTTTCAAAAAAGGCCATATTATCCAGAAAGAAGATATAGAAAAATTATTAGAATTAGGGAAAGAACAGATATATGTGTGGGAACCGAAAGCTGGGGAAATTCATGAGGATGAGGCAGCTCTCCGTATTGCCCGGGCAGTAGCGGGAGAAAATGTAGATTACGATGAACCAAAAGAAGGAAAGTCTACTTTAAAATCGAAAGAGAGAGGGTTATTAAAGATTGATTCTAACCTTTTATACCGGATAAACTCTATTAAAGATATTTCCATAGCTTCTCTTCCCCAGAATTTTATAGTGGAAAGTGGTCAAAAATTAGCCGGTGTTCGGATTATCCCTCTGACTACCAGGGAGGAGAATTTAATTCAGATCGAAGATTTATGCCGGGGGGAAGGTAAAGTCTTGGAAATTAAAAAATATAAAAAATTAAAAGCCGCCCTGATAACTACGGGTAATGAAATATATAAAAAAAGAATTCAGGATAAATTTGGGCCGGTAATAAGAAAAAAATTAGAATTTTTTCAAGCCCAATATCTTGGTCAAACTTTTTGTCCGGATAATATAGAGGAGATCAAAAAGGAAATTTTACATTCTAAGCAGCAAGAAGCTGATTTAATCATACTAACCGGAGGGATGTCCGTAGACCCTGACGACCTTACTCCCGGGGCGATAAGAGAGAGCGGAGCAAAAATAGTAACTTATGGCGCGCCAGTTCAACCGGGAAATATGTTTATGATGGCTTACCTGGGGGAGACTGTCTTATTAGGAGTCCCTGGTTGTGCTATGTATTATAGGACTACTATTTTAGATGTAGTGTTACCCCGAATTTTTATAGGAGAAATTTTAACCAAAGAGGATTTTATAAAGATGGGAGAAGGAGGATTTTGTTTAAACTGCGAAGTTTGTCGTTATCCCCAATGTTTTTTCTGTCGGTGAAATAAAAAGGAGAGATAAGAAGATGGATTTTTATAAGGATATAAAAGAGAGATTTTTTAATTTAATTAAAGAAAAGGAGCTAATGTCTTCAAAGGTAGAAGTGGTAAGTGCCCGGACATTAACCCCCCAAGAAGTGATCGGAAAACCAGAGCGAAATGATTTTCCTCTATTAAAAGGGAAGGAAGTAATGCTTCAAGCAGATTTTAAAGGGAGTTTAGGGCAGGCCTTTACGGATATGCCGGGAAATTATA
>JADBKX010000090.1:2542-5610 GCA_014894735.1 Candidatus Sediminicultor sextus
GAATTTATGGACCATGCTGCCTGTGCCTATATAAGCCAGGATAAAGGCTGGTTTGAGGAAGAAGGTCTAAGTTTGGCTTCCTATGAGAGTTATATAACCGGTATGGCTTTGGCATCTGCCCTGGCTCGGGGTGATATTCAGGTAGCCTATATGTGTTTAATACCAGCTATAAATGTCTATGCTAATGCTAAAGTTCCCATAAAAATAGTAGCCGGGACTCATAAGTACGGTTATGGCTTGGTAGTTAATCCTGAGAAGATAAAAAATGTTAAGGATTTAGAAGAACCAGGAATTCGTATCGGATGTGTTAGGGAAGGCGGGGCAATAGATGTGCTTCTCCACAAAACGATAGATAAATATAATTTAGATGAGAAGAAAATATTAAATAATATCCAGCGTATGGATCCTCCAAAACAGGTTTTGACTATTAAAACAGGGCAATTAGATGCTGCCTTTCTCCCTGAACAATGGGCTTCTATGGCCGAAGACCTTGGTTTTAAAATGCTGCTGATGAGTCAGGATGTCTGGCCCGAAATGCAGGGAAGCGTACTGGTGGTTAAAGAAGAATTGATACGAGACCATCCCGAAGTTGTTGAAAAATTAGTAAAGATATCACAAAAAGCGACCGATTGGATTAATCAGCGTCCTCAGGAAGCAGCAGAAATTGTGTCTCGGCAATTACAGGAAGCCGGGGGAAGCCTTTTCCCAGTGGAAATAGCCGATATAGCTGCCAAGACGGAGATTACTCCTGAAGTTTTATTAAGGTCTATGAATAGGTTGGAGTACACTACCGATATTGACCCCGCGGTAGTTCAGGAAGCAATAGATTATGTTGCTCAATTGGGTTACATTAAGAGCAGCTTTAAGGCGGGAGATATTTTAGATTTGAGTTTTATAAAACCATGAAAATAGTTAAAATATTTAAATTAAAATGGGAGATAATCCCCATTATTATATTTCTGGGAATATGGGAGATAATCGCTCGATTAGATTTGATGCCCGGTCAATTTTTCTTTCCTCCTTTTTCTACTGTGGTAACAGAATTCTGGTATCTGACAGTTAGCGGGGTATTGGGGCGTAATTTCTTGAGCAGTTTAATCCGAGTCCTTATTGGTTTTTCAGCTGGTTCTATTGCCGGACTATTTATCGGAATTATAATGGGATGGAATAATCTGGCCAACAAGGCATTAAATCCTATAATCAGCTTAATTTATCCTATTCCCGCCCTGGGCTGGCTTCCTTTATTGATGTTGTGGTTCGGTATCGGTGAGATCTTACCGATTGCCATAATATTTATCTGCTCCTTTTTCCCCATCCTTTATAATACGGTTACCGGAATTAAAAACGTGAATAAAAATTATATTTACGCGGCAAGAACTTTAGGTGCCCCAGATATAGAAATTATCACCACAGTAGTAATGCCCCTGGCTCTTCCAAATATATTTACTGGCCTAAGGTTGGAAGCTGGAATGGCCTGGCGGGTAATAATAGCGGCAGAGATGGTAGCTATCCCCACCGGGATTGGTGCCTTGATGATGAAGGCCGAAAGCCTTATCCGTATAGACATTATTATAGTCTGTCTAATAGTTTTGGGAATAATGTGTCTTTCTTTTGAGAAATTTTTTGCTTTCTTAGAAAAGAAACTGACTTATCGATGGAGGTAATATGTCATCTATTAAGCTTAAAAATATTTCTAAATATATTTGTAAAAATATTAACTTAGAGATATTTGATAAAGAATTATTGGTATTATTAGGACCGAATGGGGCTGGGAAAAGCACTTTGTTAAATGTTATCGCTGGGTTAATCGACTATGAGGGGTCTGTGTTTTTTAACAAGATACCAGTGGATAAAGAACCTGCCAATAAAAGGAGAATAGGTTACTTATTTCAAGAATTAAATCTATTTCCTCATCTCGATGTATCTGCCAATATTGCCTATGGTTTGAGAATTCAAAAACAATCTCAAGACGAAATAAGGACAAGAGTTGAGGAGCTACTTCAAATAATGAAGATAAAACATTTATCCTCTCGTTATCCCAAAGAATTAAGCGGGGGTGAGAAACAGAGGGTGGCTTTAGCCCGGGCCTTAGCCAATTCTCCCCGTATCTTACTTCTTGATGAACCGATGAACAGTTTGGATTATCGAACTTCTAAATATCTCAGAACTGAATTTAAAATACTACAGAAGAAATTGGGCATTACCACCATTTATGTTACCCACAATTTTTATGAGGCGGAAGAGATGGCCCAACGTATTGCTGTGCTTGATAAAGGCAGTGTAGAGCAAGTAGGGTCTCCCCAGGAAATATTTTTTCATCCTACAGAGGCGGTTAATGATTTTATCGGGGCACCTAATATTTTAACCTGTGATTATTGTAATAGGTTAAGTTTTGGGTTGATAGAGGTAAAATGCGGTGATATTTCTCTGGTAGTTTCCAGTGAAAGAGAGAAAATAAAGAAAGTGGCGATTTTACCGGAAGATATCTATCTTTCTGATACCAGACCTCCCGGGCCTGATGTAAACAGGGTCAGAGGAAAATTAACTGAAATTGAGGAATCATCTTCTACGGTCTGCTGCACCGTTAAAACCGGAAAAAATTCTTTGAAGGTAAAGCTGCCTCAGGAGATATTTGCCAGCATGAATTTAAATATCGGTGATGAAGTGTGGCTGATTTTAGCTCCAAGGAAATTAAAAATCATTACCGATGGTGAATAATTTTTCCCCCATAAAAAGTTTGATATTAGATAGTATCTTTATGTATAATTAGTCATATTATATAATTGTATTTTAAAAAATTCATACAAACTTGTTTTCTTTAGTGATGAAAAATATAAAAGGATTGAGAGAATAAAAATTTAAAAAAGATTGAAACAATTTATAAAAAAGTCAGGGGGTTAATTTAATGTTAAAAGGAAAAGATGTAATAAATACTGCTCAGTTTTCACTGCAAGAACTTGGTTTGATTATGGACACCGCTGCAAATTTTGAAGAACAGGTTAAGAATGGAAAAATTATCAGAAATATGGAAGGTAAAATAGTAGCAACTTTATTTTTTGAACCAAGTA
>JADBKX010000079.1 GCA_014894735.1 Candidatus Sediminicultor sextus
ATTTAGCATAATAACGGGAATCCTCTTCGGGCATACCGGCACTTACTCCCGGATCATCAGCTACAAATATGACTAATCCCCCGGTGCATCCGCTATAGGCGATAGAAGCTAATGAATCAGCAGCTACATTAACCCCCGACATCTTCATGGTAACCAGTGCCCTTTTTCCCGCCCAGGCAGCACCTGCAGCAATTTCAAAGGCTACCTTTTCGTTCGTACTCCATTCTATGTGCATCCCCAATTTTTCTTTTTGGGGCAATAGGGTTAGAATAACCTCTGTTGAAGGAGTCCCGGGATATCCAGTGACAACCTCCACTCCCGATTCGATTATTCCTTCAGCAACAGCCTCATTACCAGTTAATAATTTCCTCAAATTTATTCCTCCTCGAGAAGGGGAAGAGTAACTGAAGCAGTTGGCAAAACTAATACTTTTGCTTCATCCCCGTAATCTTTTAGAACATCGTTTAAAACGGATTGAGCTGATTTAGCCGGTAACATTCCCATTTCTATTATATCTTTATCTTCTATCCCTTCTGATATCAAATAAATTTTTGCTTTTTCTTTACATTTTGTTATTAAGTAGGAAATTATTCCCGAAACCACATTCTTTTCCGGATGAGCTTTAATATTTTTAATAATATCTTCAGGAGTCTTTTCTTTAAGAAAATCTACAAAATCTTTCCCTCCTATTCCTTCATAACAGGGGGAAAGCATAATAATGGTACTTTTTTCTTTAATGATATGACCTATAGCTTCTAAAGTCTTGGAAGCTTGATGAAAATTGATATCCATAGGATAACTGCTGGCAAGGATTATATCCGCTTTTCCGGGAATTTTAACTCCGTAGATATCATTGCATGCCTTTACTCCGGCTTGATAAGCCATAGCGGGGTCTCCGGCAACGACTTTAACTATCTCGTTTTTCACATTCATAACCGTATTTACTATCATGTCTAATCCGATCATCTTGGCTGCCTCTTCCATTTCTTCCCGAACAGGGTTGCCTTTTGTTTTCCCCAAGGCAGCTTCTCCTGTTTCTACATAAAGGTGGTTATAACCGATGGTATCTCTCGAGGATATCCCTGGTAAAATACTTTTTGCTCCTCCCCCATAACCTGCATATCTATGAGGGACTATATTACCGGTAGATATTTTTACATCAGCTTGAGCTACATCTTTATTCACCCATAATTCATTTCCCCTCTTTGATTTCCCGAGATAAAAAAGGTTATTATCAGGGTCATGCTGGCTGATCTTTACTCTTTTGAGAACCTCTTCACCTACCTTTTCTTTCACTTCTTCTTCGGTCATCTTTCTATGCTGCCCCCGAGCAATAATTACTTTAATATTTTTATCCGAAATACCCCCCTTATTTAATTCATTCAGTATGGGAGGGATTAATAACTTATCAGGTGTAGGCCGGGTAATATCGGTACAGATTACAACTGCGTTACGTTTCCCCCGGGTAATTATAGGAATGGTTGGAGAACCAATAGGATTTTTTATTGCCTCTTTAATTGCTTTTACATTATCTTTAACACCGGGGGTTTCTTTTAACCAACAAATTTTTAATAAATTCTTTTGGGGAATAGAGAAAGGTATCTCTTTTTTACCATAAGGAAGGAGGATTTTTTTCATAAATTTTACTCCTTTTTATCTTTTAAATTCTTTTTTTTACTTTCATAATTTATCTCGATAAAATAAAAATATTTTTATATAAATCCTGACAATAAAGGGATAGAGAAAAACTCCCTATCCCTTTATTTCTCTTTCTTCACACTATTATAAACTATACTTAGCCTTAAGTTCCTCCCATTTAGGCGAACTCATTATTTTCTTTAAGCCTTCATTTAATAGGTTTAATAACTCGGTATCACCTTGTCTTAAACCATAGGCATATTTTTCTTCTCCTGTTCCCCAGGTTCCGACTTCCTTCAATCCTGACCTGGCTTTTAATATTTCCTTAACCATGGTATCATCTTGAACAGCAGAATCTATCCTTCCGTTTAAGAGGTCTTCTATAGCCAAAGTGAAGGTGTCATATACTTTTATTTTTACATCTACACCATTTTTAATCAGGCTGTCTTCTATCCAGTTGGCTCCGGTAGTTCCTCTCTGAACGCCTACTGTATTTCCCTTGCTTAAACCGGTAACCACATTTAGATCAGAATCTGCACGTACTACCAGGGACCACTTGTGTTCATAATAGGGTATAGTGTAAGCAATAACTTGTGCTCTCTCTGCGGTCACAGACAACCCGGAAGCAATAAAGTCAATCTTTTTAGCATTTAGAGTAGGGATTATGGTGTCCCAGGCGGTAGGTTGATGTTTGACTTCAAAGCCCATCTCTTTAGCAATCCAATCTACTGATTCTACATCAAATCCTGCAGGTTTACCCTCTTTGTCTATAAAGGCAAAGGGCGGAAAATCGGGATCAATACCGTTGATATAGGTCTTTTTTTCCTGGGCCTGGCCGATCACTATGCCTCCGATTAACAAAGTAAAAGTAAGAATCAAAAGAATATTCACTAATGTTGATTTATTTCTTTTCATTTTTTTAGCCTCCATGTCAATTAAATTAAAATTTATTTTCCAAATTATCAAAAATATTAGTCTACTCTCTCACCTCGCTTCCTTTCCAAAATTATTCTTTTTCAAACAGCCAAGTATTTGATCTTTGATCCCCCAATCTAGTATAAACAGTTTACCCCAATCCAGGAATTTTTAGTTTTTTCTCTACTATACTAAGAAGTCTAGTAACTACAGAAACCATCAATAGATATATAATTCCTATCACTAAAAAAACTTCAGTATATCTGAAATAACGAGTTGCGATAATTTTTCCTGCCCCGGTCAGCTCAATACAGGTAACCATAAAAGCCAGTGATGAATATTTTACTAAATACACAATCTCGTTAGAACAGCCCGGGAGAGCCCTTCTTAAAGCCTGAGGAAAAATAATATAGATGATTGCTTTAAATTTGCTCATTCCCAAAGCTTGGGCAGCCATCATTTGACCGCTCTTAATTGATTGAATAGCTCCCCTGATATACTCGGAATGATAAGCTCCACTACATAGAACAAAACCCACCACTGCCGCCGCAAAAGGAGAAAAGTATATGCCTATAGAAGGCAGCCCGTAATAGATAACAAAGAGTTGTACTAATAAGGGTGTACCGCGAAAAAAAACTGTAAAACTGGCACACAAAAAGGATATTATTTTATTTCCGTATACCCGTCCCCCGGCAATCAAAATACCTAAAAGTAAGCCTAAGGGGATAGAAAAAACCAATAACTTAATAGTAACCCAAGTTCCTTCTAATAAAGGAGGCAAAACTATATCTTTGATAAAATTAATTCCATTCATTTTTTTTCCGCTGACCTTCCGTATAATTCGGTTATCTTAGAAAGAAACTTCCTGGTACGCGCATGTTCGGGATTGGTAAAAAGCTTACGGGGAGACCCCTGGTCTATAATCTTTCCGTCCTCCATAAATATAACCTCATTTGCTACCGAACGGGCGAATCCCATTTCATGAGTTACTACTGCCATAGTCATCCCATTTAAAGCCAATTTTTTTATAACCTCTAATACCTCACCAATTAATTCTGGGTCAAGTGCTGAAGTGGGTTCATCAAAAAGTATCACACTGGGGTCCATGGCTAAAGTTCTGGCTATAGAAACTCTCTGTTTTTGTCCTCCAGAAAGTTGAGCCGGATATAAATTAGCTTGTTCTTCCAGGCCTACCTGTTTAAGCTCTTCTATCGCTTTTTGTCTGGCCTCATCTTTTCCCATACCTCTTACTTTGATTAATCCTATTTCAACATTTCTTAAAGCGTTCAGGTGATCAAATAAGTTAAAGTCCTGAAAGACCATTCCAATCTTCTGACGGAATTGATTGATATTCTTTTTGGTATGAGTTACTTCTTGGTTCTCTAACCAAATTCGTCCCTTGTCCGGGATAGTCAATTGATTTATACATCGTAAAAGGGTGCTTTTTCCGCTCCCCGAAGGACCAATAATAACTTTGGTTTCACCTTTTTTTATTTCAAAAGATACTCCTTTAAGCACTTCTACATTGCCATAATTTTTATAAATATCTTCAACCCTTAAGACAATAGTGTTGTCTTTTTGCATCTTTAATAAATCCCCTCTCTTTCAGTTCCATAACCAGGAATTCTTACCTTCTTCTCTAATAAATTAAGTAATTTTACTCCTCCGTAAGTTAAAATAAGAAAAATTAAAGCACAGGTAAGAAAGATAGGCATAGGTTTAAAAGTTCGGGTAGCAATAAATTTTCCCCTGGTCATTATCTCCGTTAACCCTATAGCATAAGTAACAGCTGAATCTTTTAGTATAATAGAATATTCATTAGACCATCCGGGAAGGGAAATTCTCAGGGCTTGAGGTAGGATAATATGCCAGGCAGCTTTAGCTTTGCTCATTCCTAAAGAACGGGCAGCCAACATCTGTCCCTCACCAATTGATTGCATAGCCCCTCGGAAAATCTGTGATTGATAAGCAGCACTTCTTAAACCTAATACTAAAATACCAGCAGTAAAAGCCGACAAGTCAAGACTCAAAACAGTAAATAGTCCAAAATAGAAAAGAAAAAGAAGGACTAAGACGGGAAGCCCTCGGAAGAACCAGACGTAAAATGAAATTAAACCAGCACTGTACTTATTGCCATAAACCTGGCCTATAGCCATAGGAATTCCTAAAGTTAAACCCAAGGCCAGGGCTCCTCCTACTAATCCAATAGTTACCAAAGAACCCCTAAGCAAATAAGGGAGAGCTTCGTAAATGGATAATAAATTTTCGGCCATAACTATTCCTCATCTTATTAAAATTAATACAACTTCATTGATTTTTACATTAATTTATTTCAGTTTTTTGTTCAATTATAAAAAGCTCGTTTACACTTTTAAATTTATTCAATATAATATATCATTAATACGACATAAAATCTCAAAAACCCTGCTTTATTTTCCTTAAATTATTAAAATTTCTAAATTATCTTTTCCCTGCAACAAATTTTCTCATCTTAAATCTTTTTATATCGTAAATAGCAACACCCGTAGAACTTCAAAATAATTATCTGTCTCAAATACTAAATTGGTAGAAGAAACCTGTTTCATCCCGGGATAAAAAGATGCTTTAAAGGCACTTACATGCTTTTTATACGATATTTCTACTTTAAAGTGCTCCGGTAATTTAATTTTACATTTATCAATATCCCCTTTTAGTATTGATTCTACACTCTCTTTGATTTTTTCTACCGCAAGTCTCGGATGAATACTGATTACGGAATTACCCACTCCTTTATTTACGGCCACGGTCTTAATGTTTTTATTTACTTTATTCGCCTCTTTACAAATTCCCTCATCCCCGCTGATAAAAACTACCGGTACGCCAACAGTAGCGGCGGCATAGCCATGAATTAAAAATTCACTGGCATACTCCCCATTTAATTTAATATAATTTAAAGTGGAGGAACTTAGAGTATGGGATA
>JADBKX010000022.1 GCA_014894735.1 Candidatus Sediminicultor sextus
TAATCTCTAAAGAGGCTAACATCCTAAGAAGGTTTTTATTGATTCCGGCAGTGGCAATAAATACTCCGTTCTTTAGGCATTCCTGAACAATCTGGGCTGTTTCCTGGGCAGCCGGTTCCTTGGTCTTCCGGTCTTTTACCAATTCTATAGCCATCATCGCTCCCATACCATGCACATCTCCCACTATAGAATATTTATCTTTCATCTTAAGGAAGCGTTCTTTTAATCTTTCTCCAATCTTTAGTGCTCTGTCTAAGAGGTGTTCTTCTTCGACAATCTTTATTACCTCAAGAGCTGCCCGGCAAGCTAGCGGGTTACCTACATAGGTTCCGCCGATACATCCTCCGGGGAGGGAATCGGTAATCTCTTTTTTGGCAATGACTGCCGAAAGGGGCAGGCCGGCAGCTAAAGATTTAGCCAGACAGATGATATCCGGTTCTATATCCCAATTTTCTATAGCAAAAAACTTTCCGGTTCGGCCTATACCGCTCTGAATCTCATCGGTTATGAGTAACATACCGTATTTATCGGTCAGTTTTCTTAAATATTCTAAAAATCCCTCCTGAGGGACATTAAATCCTCCTTCTCCCTGGATAGGTTCAATCACTATGGCAGCAACAGAGTCAGGGGTTACCGTATTTACAAGTATCTTTTCAAAATCTTCATTAGCCATAGGATGGGAAGAACAGGGGAAAGGCAGCCGGTATATCTCGGGGGCAAAGGGTCCGAAGTGATACTTGTAGGGCATAGCCTTATGACTCATAGTCATGGTTAGAAGAGTGCGGCCGTGGAAGGCATTTTCAAAGACAATGATAGCCGGTCTTCTGGTATGAGCCCGGGCAATCTTTACTGCATTTTCTACTGCTTCTGCACCGGAGTTAAAAAAGGCAGCTGCCTTGGGGGTATCGCCGGGAGCCAACTTGACCAGTTTCTCGGCTAATTCTACCAGAGATTCATAGGGAACAGCGGTAAAATCGGTATGCAGATACTTTTCTGCCTGGTCTTTAACGGCAGCTACCACTTTCTTGTGGGTATGCCCTACGGCCAGACACCCCCATCCGCCGGTAAGGTCGATGAATTGGTTGCCATCTACATCAGTTACTAAGGCTCCCTCACCGTGGGCAATATAACAGGGAGAAAGGGAACTGCCCATAGGTTTGGCGATATATTTTTCTCTTCTTTGGGCTATTTCCTGGGACTTTGGCCCGGGTAAACTGGTTTTAAGGGAAATGAATTTGCTCATATAGTTGTGTCTCCTTTAATTTATTGTTCTCCTTTTTATGTTTTTTAATAATTTATAATTTCCGTATTATGGTATTTTATATTACAATGCAGAAATATTCATTTTATATTTAATATACCACATAAATTTAATAAATCCTTCTTTTTTAAAAAAATATTTTAAAAATTATAATATGAAGACAAAAATGAAGATAAAAGAAAAGGTAAAATCACTGATTCTTGCAGGGGGTGGAGAAATCCACCCCCTTTTATTATAAATTTATTTTTCTGTAGTTGTTTTTAGAATACCAAAATCTATTATTAATTAGTTTTATTTATCTAAAAATTGAAAAGGAGAAATTATATCCTCTCCATATTTTGTTTTCGCTAATTTTAATCTCTCGGTCTGTGCTTTTAATTCTTGGGTAAAGGCTGCGGGCATCTTAATATTTTCAAATATCTTACTCATCCTTTCCATTTTTTCCAGATACTTTACTGCTCTCAAAGAGAATTGTTGAAAATATTCTTCTTCAGAATAATCTTTCTTTAATTCGCGAACAAATAATTCTTTAAGATCTTCATATTTGGGTATTCGACCTACCGGAGTTTTAATGGCTTCAAATTCATTGTGAACTCTCCCTTCAGCCCAGAAAAGCCATACTCTTTTATCCATTTTCCCATTTAAATATTTACCAGTATCATCCTTTAAAAAATAATTAGTGGTGAAGATTTTGGGAATAACTTTGAGATTTTTTGCAAACTTTAAATGATTTTTTATATAAGTTCCCAGCGGCACGGAAATAAAGTCAAGATTAGCCATCGGATTGTATTTCCTCACTCCTCGGGCACCAAGTGTTGCAGCAGTGGTTTCAGATTCAACTGTAGCTCCCAGAAAAACACCATGCGCCCAAGTAAGTGATTCCACGATGGGTATAGTAGTATCAGAATCCCTTCCTCCATAGAAAATAGCTTCTACCGGTACCCCATCGGGATCATTGGCCTTGGAATCAATATTGTTCAGTTCATTTAACCTGAGGGTGTATCTTGCATTCTTGTGAGAACAAGGAATTTCCTTACCCTGACTGTCTTTTTTTCCTTCGAACCACTCTCCCGAAAAATTAATCCCCTTATCCGGGATATCTTTTTTCATCCCTTCCCAGTAAGGGACTCCATTATTAATCAATACATTAGAGAAAATAACTTCACCTGGTGTAATTAATGCTTGATAAATCACTGGATCATCTTCCGAATTTACACTATGAATGATACCAAATATGCCTGATTCCATATTTACCGCCCTTATTACCCCATCAATTTTTTTAAGATAAGCAATATCATCACCAACTACGGTCTGGCCAGGGATCATGGCGGTACTGGTCTTCCCACAAGCACTGGGATAAGCCCCGGTAAAATAGGTAATCCGCTCTTTTGGGCCATGAACGCCCATTATAAACATATGCTCCGCCAGCCATCCTTCTTCATTGGCTTTTTTAATAGCCAACCTAAAAGCCAATTTCTTTAATCCCAAAGAATTACCGGCATATTGATTATTAACCGAGTAAACTCTGTTTTCTTCGAGGTCAATATAAATCCTCCGTTTATCTATATCTACGCTAACCCCATTTTCTAATCTTCCGGCAGAGTGGAGGAAGAAAAAGAAATCGGGAGAACCGTTAAGCTTTTTAAATTCTTCATACCCTTGCCGGTAAAGAAGATCCTCACTATGGGCCACATAAGCAGAATCAGTAATCTGTAAGGCTTTTAAGGACAATATAGAATTGGCAGGACCAAGAGAAAAGAACCTTACTAACATCTCTTTCCCGGCCATAATGCCATCAAGATAAGAATATATTTCTTTCAGCCCTTTTTCTTTTTCTATTGAATTTACTTTTATTCCCCAATCTGCATCTTTAGACAACAAATATTTGGTATTAGCTTTATCTCTGCCTTGATCATAATAACCATCAAAGTGGATGGTATGGCCTGCCCTCTTTAATTTTTTTTCTTCTCCGTTGTTAAGGGCTAATTCCCTTACATAGGCAATATCTTCCTTTGAGTCAGTTATTATGGTTACCTTCACCGGTTTACAGAGTTGAATGGCTTCTTGAATTACATTTACCACGTACTGATTATTTAGTTCTTCTAATTTCCCTAAATTAATTTTGTCCATAGATTTCCCCTCACTTATCTTTTAAAATTAATATGAATTTGTTATTGGATGACAATATAATTTTTATAAAATTATATTGCTGTATTTGCTTGTTTTCTATAACTCTTCAATTAAGAGTATACAAAATTCATTGATTCCTGTATACTTTTATAATCTCTCCATACCCCGGAGAGACATTTATTGCACCATCACTAAAGACTACTTTCCCCCTAACAATAGTCTTTTCTGGTTTTCCGTAAACTGTCCACCCGTCATATACCAGGGCACTATCTCTACATTTGGTAAACATTTTATCTTTAGAAATAATATCTTTCTTATCCGGGTCAAATATTACAAAATCTGCATCAGAACCCACGGCAATCGTTCCTTTTTTGGGATATAAACCAAATATTTTTGCCGGATTTTCACAGATAAGTTCTACCATTTTATCCAATCTAATTTTTCCTTCTTTTACTGCTGTGAAAAGCAAGGGTAATCTGGTTGATAACCCTGGGAATCCCGCAGGAGGAGTAAATATATCTTCACTTCCTCTTTCCTTTTCTTCTTTAGTATAAGGTGCGTGGTCACTTCCTATAATATCTATACTTCCATCTCTCACAAATTCCCACATTTTCAGCCTTTCTTCTTCACTTCTTAAGGGAGGATTACACTTGGCAAATACTCCAACTTTCTCCAGAACATTTTCATTAAGAAACAAATAATGGGGGCAGGTTTCTGCTACAACATATACTCCTTTAGATTTTGCTCTATTTACTAATTCTACAACCTCTGGTGTACTAATATGGCATATCTCTACCTTAGTACCAATTTTTTCAGCAAAGAGTAAAATTTTTGCTGCTGTCTCAATCTCTACAACTGGCGGCCGAGACCTGCCATGATATAATGGAGAGGTCTTACCTTCACTCCTTAGCATCGCAATATTTTTATTAACCATATCATTATTTTCTGTATGGAAACCAATCATTACCCCAGTCTGAGCAACTTTTTTCATCAGCTCATATTGATCACCTGTATTTGGTGCAGTAAGCCCGATAAACTCCTCTTTTCTTCCCGGAGGAGCCTCATGCAAAAAGGTTTTAAAAGCAACTATACCAGATTTAGCACAAGGAATAATATCCTCCAGACAATCCGTTCCAGCTGCACCAAAGAAAGCAATATCGACCACCACTTCTTTAGCTGCAATATCCATTCTTCTTTGTACTAATTCCGGAGAATGGGGTGGAGGAGTAGAAATGGGCATTTCAATTACGGTAGTAACCCCGCCCAAAGCAGCATCTTTTGTGCCGCTTTCAAAAGTCTCTCTTTCATCATGTCCGGGAGCTCGAATATGGACATGGGGGTCTATGGTGCCTGGTAAAACAATTTTACCTTTTGCATCAATGACTTTTTCTGCCTCTAATTTTTCTTTGCTTATGGCAGTAATTATTCCATCTTTTACCCCAATACAACAATCTATTAATCTACCATCAATAAATACCTTGTCTGACGTAATTGCGAGATCAAGTTTTTCCATAGTTCATCCTCCAGATATTACTTCTTCAATATCTTAATCAACCAATGCATTTCTAATTTTATTTTACACTTTTATAGCAGGAAATATAAGATAGAATTTAAATGGTTATGATTCCTACCCTAATTTTTTTTCACCATATATTTATTTATAAATATTTACCCACTTTGCTGGTTGATGCTCCGTATCTGATAAGTGATTCCATTATCAATAATGCACTTACCACCCCATCAATAACTGGAACCCCAATTGCTTTTTCAATCTCTTTATCCATTCCAGCCATCCCTGCACATCCCAGAATAAGAACTTCTGCTCTATCCTCTTTTACTGCCTTTTCTCCTTCTTGAAAAAGCTTTTCTCTTTTCTCTTTATCATTAGCAATAACTCCCAATCCGGTAGCTCGAATAGATGCACACCTATTCTCAAGTCCATATTTTTTTACTAAATCCTCCTTTTGAGGAATTTTTTTTCTTTTCAAAGAAAGTATACTAAATTTATGCCCTAAAGGTAAAGCTAAAAGCATGGAAGCTTCTCCGATACCTATTACTGGTTTATCAGTTAATTCTCTAAGCAAGTCCACTCCTATAT
>JADBKX010000004.1:0-2374 GCA_014894735.1 Candidatus Sediminicultor sextus
TTCATTAAGTCTATATTATAAACTGAATTAACATAAACTTTAGGCCTTAATATTTCAAACAATTTTTCTCTCCTGTACTTGATTGTTTGTGTTTTGGCTTACATTCAGTTACCCAGTTATTTAGTTTATCAGTTGATATCAATTAGCCAATTCACCTATTCCCCAATTTCTCAATTAATGAAGTTAGTTATCTGGTTTTCAGTGAATATTGTTTCTTATCCGCTATCCATTATTTATTTACTAAATACTAACGACTAAATACTGTTCACTATATACTAAATACTATATACTATTTTAGGTTCTTGATTTTATTTTACTTACTATTATATCAATTGCGACATCATTTAATCCACCTTGGGGGATAACTATATCAGCATATCTTTTAGAGGGTTCCACAAACTGCAAAAACATAGGTTTTACCACATTCAAGTATTGTTCGATTACTGAGTCCATTGTCCTCCCTCTCTCTTTTGTATCTCTCACTAATCTTCGGATGAATCTTTCATCCTCATCGGCATCTACATAAATTTTTATATCTAGTAAGTTCCTTATTTTTTCTTCTTCTAACACTAAAATGCCTTCTAATATTATAATATCACGGGGAAGTACTTTTTCTGTCTCTTTTTTCCGAGTGTAATCAGTAAATGAATATATAGGTTTTTCAATTTCTTCTACCTTTATTAATTTTTTTAGATGTTTTATCAACAGATCACTATCAAAAGCTGAAGGATGATCAAAGTTTATTTTCTTTCTTTCTTCCAAAGGAAGATGGCTTAAATCTATATAATATGCATCTTGTTGAATCACTACCACATTTATTCCTTTTAAACTTTCATAGATCCTGCGGGCAACGGTAGTTTTTCCTGAACCGGTTCCTCCGGCAATGCCTATGATTAATGGTTTCATAAGCTCACTCCTTAAAAAAGTTTCCCAAAGGTGCCTGGCACCTTTGGTTAACTTTTTTTACTGTTTATTCATTAAATGCTCCTCATAGGTTCTGGAAAATATGTGTCTGCCATTTTCTCCCAATACAAAGAATAAATAATCTCCTTCTTCTGGTTCAAGGGCTGCTATAATTGAATCGAGCCCGGGATTGCAGATTGGACCGGGAGGAAGACCTTTATAAAGATAAGTGTTGTAAGGAGAATCTATTTTTAAATCGTTTTCATCTAATCTTTCTTTCGGTTCTCCTAAAATATACTGAATAGTGGCGCAGGATTGTAATTTCATACCTATTTCTAATCGATTATGAAAAACACTCGATACTTTATTTTTTTCATCGTTAAATTTAGCTTCCTTCTCGATAATTGAAGCCAAAATAATGATTTCATCCAGAGAAAAACCTATTTCTTCAGCTCCATCTGTAAATTTATTTTCTATGGCTATTTGATCAAAATTGGATAACATTACTTTGACCATCTTTTCTGCTCCGTATTTTTTAGGTACTTCGTAGGTGTCAGGGAATAGGTAACCTTCCGAAGTTTTTTCGCTATCTTTTACTAAGGTTAAAAAAGCTTCTTTCTCTACGATCTCCTTTTTTTCCAGTAGTTCTGCAATTTGAGTATAAGTAAAACCTTCTGGAATAGTTATTTTGTAGGTTATTACTTCTCCCTTTACTAATTTATCCAGTATTTGGAGCATATTCATTGAGGGGCTGAGGTTATATTCGCCATATTTTAAATGGTCTTCTAACTTCAAAAATTTGGCTAAAATTCTGATGGTATAATTATTTTTTCTAATTATTTCATTTTTTTCTAATACATCCACAATCTCTCTGGCATTAGTACCTGAAGGGATATTAACCACTTTTTGGACAGCAGAATTTTCATCTAAAGGGAAATATATAGCGGTAATAAATAAAATAGTAATCAAAAAAAACAAAGAAAATATTAAAAACAATTTACTAATAAAGTTCATTTTTTTATCTCTTTGTTCATCATCCTTCTATCCAAAAACGATTGGAGAATTATCACTGCTGACATTTTATCAATAACTTTTTTTCTTTTTTTTCTGCTTCGGTCAGTTTCAATTAAAAACTTTTCAGCTTTGCTGGTGCTTAATCTTTCATCTTCTAACTCTACGGACAGCTGGAAAGATGATTTAAGTTTTTCTGCAAAGGATATAGCCTTTTGGGCCTGCTTACCCAAAGACCCGTTCATATTTTTGGGTAAACCTAAAATTATTTTTGTTACCCCGTATTTTTCGATGATCTCTTTTATATGGTTTAAATCTTCTATTTCGTTAATTGAATTTATTGTTGGCAGCCCCTGAGCGGTAATTCCCAATTCGTCACTGATAGAAATTCCGATTCTTTTTTCGCCTAAATCTATTCCTAAAATTCGCAATATTCGATTCTCCAATTCACCAATTGATT
>JADBKX010000004.1:2474-5445 GCA_014894735.1 Candidatus Sediminicultor sextus
AAGGGGGAGGAAAGTCGGAATGACAGGCGAGACGCCTGTCCTGTATAATTTTTATTGTCTTTACTATACTAAATACGATATACGATATACGATATACTAAATAATTTCGTATACTTTTTCTAATGCCTGGTTTAGTTTATCTGCTTTTGACCCTCCGGCCTGAGCCATTGTTTTCTTTCCCCCGCCTTTTCCACCAACTATAGGGGCAATATCCTTTATAATATTTCCTGCATTATAACCTTTGTCTGCTAAATCATCGCTAACCATCGCCAACAAGGCAACTTTGCCATTATCTAATTCTGTTCCCAATACTACAATGCCAGATTTAATTTTCTCTTTAATTAAGTCTCCCCAATTCCTTAAGTCATTATTATCTTCTGCTTCAACTTTGAGAGATATAATATTTACTCCTTTAATTTCCTTCTTTTCAAATAGTAATTTATCCACTTCATAATGGGCTAACTTATTACGAATAATTTTAATTTTCTTTTTCATATGATTAGCATCATCTATTATCTGATTAATCTTTAGTGGTATTTCAGAGGGTATGGTTTGTAATTTGTCTGAAACTTCTTTGATAATACCTTCTTTTTCTTTAATGTATTTTAAAGCGCCAAAACCGGTTACTGCCTCAATCCTTCTTATGCCGCTTCCTATACCTTCTTCATTTAATATTTTGAACAGACCAATGTTGGAAGTAGAATTGAGATGAGTCCCTCCGCACAATTCCAAGCTGAATTCTCCGATTTTTACCATTCTAACCTGTTCACCATATTTTTCGCCAAAGAGAGCTATCGCTCCCATTTCTTTAGCTTTATCAAAAGTGCTAATCTTCGTTTCTACTTTTAACTCATCCAATATTTTTTCGTTTACTAGATTTTCTATTTTTTCTAACTCTTCCACAGTTAAAGGAGCGAAATGGTTAAAATCAAAACGAAGATGATGGTTGTTTACTTCGGAGCCGGATTGTTTAACGTGCTCCCCCAATACATCTCGAAGTGCTCCATGCAGAAGATGAGTAGCAGTATGATTTCGTGCAATTGCTTTCCTTTGTAATGAATCTACCCTGGCCAATACTTCCTGGCCAACTTTTATTTCCCCCTTGCTTATTTCGGCAAAATGAGCAATTAGACCTTCGATAGGAGCTTGGGTATCGAATATTTCTACCAATAGATTGTTGTTAGATGTGGAGGTCATGACTCCCTTATCTCCCATCTGTCCGCCTTTTTCAGCATAAAATGGTGTCTTTTCTAAAAATATTTCGCATTTATCTCCCTCTGCTGCTTCATTTACTAATTTGTCATCTTTGGTAATAGCAATTACTTTGCATTTAGTTTCAACAGAATCATATCCTAAAAATATTGTCTCTCCCCGTTCTTTTAAAGCTTCTAAACGAGTTTTAATAGAGAGCTCACCTTTCGTACTAATTTTACTACTGGATGTACCTTTCAACCTCATTATTCGAGACCTTTCCCTCTGAATTTTCATTTCATTTTTAAAATCATCTTCTTCAATCCCGAAACCATCTTCCTCCAGGATATCCCTGGTTAACTCTAAGGGAAATCCATAGGTATCATAAAGTTTAAATGCATCTCTTCCGCTAAGTTTATCTTTATTCTTTTGTTTTAATTCTTCTTTTTTATTATTTAATAGTTGTATTCCAATATTTAAAGTTTCCTGGAATCTCTTTTCTTCGGCGAGGATTACCTGGCAGATACGATTTTCCTCATTATAGGTTTCCGGATATACTTCTTTCATTAAACCTATTACTAACGGAGCTGCTTCATATAAAAATGGTTGGTTATAGTTAATAACCTTTCCATAGCGAAAAGCTCTTCTTAATAGCATTCGAAGAACATAACCCCTGCCTTCATTGGAAGGGACTATCCCATCAGAAACCATAAAGACCAAAGCCCTTACATGATCAGCAATTACCTTTAGAGCTAAGTCCTTTTTCTGGTCTTCTTTATATTTTATACCTGCGTTCTGGGCAACAAATTCTATAATGGGTAAGAATAAATCTGTTTCAAAGTCTGTATCAACTTTTTGTAAAACAGAGGCGATTCTTTCTAAACCTAAACCGGTATCGATATTTTTTTTGGGCAAAGGAGTCAATGAACCGTCTTCCTCGCGATTGTATTGCATAAACACCAAATTCCATAATTCCAGATATCTTTCATCTACACCTACTCCTCCGCCTTCTTTTGATGCCTTCTTTTCGCCTAAATCTATATATATTTCGGAACAAGGCCCGCAAGGTCCAGTCGGACCTACTTTCCAAAAATTATCTTTTTCCCCCAATTTGACAATTTTTTTTTCGGGAAGACCTATAAGATTGTGCCAGATATCATAGGATTCGTCATCATCTTTAAATATGGAAACCCATAATTTTTCTTCAGGAAATCCTATAACTTTAGTAAAAAATTCCCAGGCCCATTTAATGGCATCTTCTTTGAAATAATCACCAAAAGAAAAGTTTCCTAACATTTCGAAAAAAGTATGGTGGCGGGCGGTCTTTCCTACATTTTCAATATCATTTGTCCGAATGCATTTCTGGCTGGAGACAGCTCTTTTTAATGATGATTTAACCTGGCCTAAAAATATTGGCTTAAAGGGGACCATTCCAGCAATGGTTAGTAAAATACTGGGATCTGAAGGTACGAGGGAAGCGCTCGGGGTTATTTTGTGTCCTTTACTTTCGAAGAATTTTAAAAATTTTTCTCTGATTTCATTGCTGGTCATGCAGTTCACGTGTAACATTACTCCTTCCAAGAAATATTATAAATTATTTAGATTAATTAACGGAGTAGTCTGTCATTGCGGATTGCCACGGCTTCGCCTCGCAATGACAGATGAAATAATTTATGGTGGTTTTCACGAGATATGAAATAAAAATTTACACTGCCTTTGGCTCTTGCACCTGAATTGTACTTCTCTTTCTCTTGTTTTCTTTACTATATACTAAATACTA
>JADBKX010000149.1:0-13171 GCA_014894735.1 Candidatus Sediminicultor sextus
AGCTGTAAAGTATGCTCTTGTATCTACGTCAAGACCTACAGTATACATATGATGCAAAACCGTTGATAAATATTTTTCTTATTTACCCATTGTATGCTTCTTTCACAAGAAGTATCGGACTATATCTTCATCTTTACCCCGCTCCTGTTTTATTTGTCATACTATTATTTATATTAATTTATTTTTCAAAAATTATTTTTTTAGCTAACCCTTCTTCAGTTAAATGTAACTTATCTGTTACTTTATTATGAACAGTTAACCATTTTTAAAAAGAAAGAGCTTTATTAGTTTGTAAAGGAAAGAGTTTAAAATAAGATATTACCTCATTTAATGGTTTAAACCCTGTAACTGTATAACGATAGACTTTATTAGTACCGGACATTAATGTTACTTCTCCGAATCCAAATAATTTACATATTTTATCTAGTACAAGACTATCTTTTTTATCTAATAAATAACGCATTTTAATAATATATCCTAAAATATCTCTACTGTTTGCAGTAATAGATATATTAAAACATCCTTCAGCGTCTGTAAATCCCGATAATCTAGCATCCTGTAATGTAATAGAAACAGATGCACTCTGGAATTTAATAGTATAAGAACCAAAACGGTTATTCAGAGCATTAATTCACAGAGCTAACTCCTCAATTCTATTATTAATAACTAAATTACCATTAAATAAAAAAGCCAAAAGTAAAATATGTGAAGGATCATCAACCATTAATCTATAAAAATCATTATGAGGAAAATGTCTAACAACACCTATTTATCTTGTATATTATAAAGTATTGCACTTTCTTTTCGAGTAAGAATAAAACGTACTCTTTTACCCTTATCATAGGTTTGAAGAGCTCCATCTCCTTATGCAAAACCTATAAATCAAGTTAACCAATTATTAGATAAATGGTCATTGTTTTTATATAATATATTAAAATAAGCACGGGATGCGGTAAAATTAAAAGATGTTTCGCGCGTAGTCTCTGAGACATTATGTTTGCTATCCTTTAAGGAATTCAGGGACATATTGTCTGCTGGTTGAGTATAGCTAATTAAACTTTTACCATTCAAGGTGTTAATTAGCACTAAACTGTTCCAGCATATTGCGAAATTAATTAAATTACTTATATCACTATAAGGTAAAGCCAACGCATAACTTCAAACAATGAATCCTAATATACCTATAGATAACATGGCATATACCATACCTATGTATCCAAAAATAGTTTTATTAGAATTTGCTGATAGAGTTGTACTAATTATACCAAAACCTGGTATAATTAAAATATATACTTCCGGGTGACCGAAAAATCAGAAAAGATGTTGGAATAATATAGGATCACCTCCTCCCGCTGTTTCAAAGAATGAAGTATTAAAATTTCTATCTGTTAAAACCATAGTGATACCACCGGCTAAAACAGGTAATGATAATAATAATAATACAGCTGTTATAACTACAGCTCAGCCGAATAAAGCTAATTTATGTAATTTTATTCCGGGTGTTCTCATATTACCTATTGTCGTAATAAAGTTCATTGCACCTAATAAACTACTTATACCTGATAAATGTAAAGCAAAAATTGCTAAATCTACACTAGGTCCACTATGACTTTGTACACCTGATAAAGGTGGATAAAGAGTTCAACCTGTTCCTGCACCTCCTTCGATACATGCAGAGAATACTAGGAATAATAGACTTGGAGGTAATAATCAAAAACTTATATTATTTAGTCTAGGGAAAGCCATATCAGGCCCACCTACCATTAAAGGCATAAGGAAATTACCAAAACCCCCTATTAATGCAGGCATAACCATGAAAAAAATCATCAATATAGCATGGGCTGTTATTATACTATTATACAATTGGTTATCCGAGATATACTGTACACCCGGTCCACTTAATTCTAGTCTAATTAATACAGAAAAAGCTGTACCTAATAACCCTGAAAATAATGCAAAGATTAAATATAAATTACCTATATCTTTTGCATTAGTTGAATAAAATCATCTCTCCATGCCCATACTTATAGAAGAAAGTTTGTTGTTAAAACAGAACCGCGATGAAGTCAAATTTTAATTATTTTATTTGTCTTATTTAGTTCAGCAATAAACCGGTAATAACGAACACTAGCCATATATTTACTGAAACAAGTTCATATTAAAATACCTTTATCTATGCTAGGATACTCTGTCTAGTTTGACTATAATACTAGTATTCTCCTAACAATATGTCACATATAAATTTATCTTAACTAAAAAGAATTAGCATGTTACTACCTACTCCCTGATATATTAGATATTTACTTAGGCTACTGTACATAAACGAGTACTTGCTTGGTACTTTAAAAACAAAACCTTTACAAATTAACCTAAATCACCTATAGAAACCATCTAAATCCTTTTAAGCTACTACCCTATATTATTTAAGCTACATATAGTAGTAAAAATGCCATCATTAAAGCGAATAGTCCTGTGGCTTCTGAAAAGGCAAATCCTAATATTGCATAGGCAAATAATTGACCTTTTAACGATGGGTTTCTTGCGACTCCTAAGATTAAGGCTCCAAATACGACTCCTATTCCAGCACCTGCTCCTATTAGTCCTGTTGTAGCTAAACCTGTACCAATAATTTTTGCTGCTTGAATCATTATTTTTTTTTTGAAAAGAGAGATCTTTTTCAAGAAGCAAGCTTAAATTTATTTTGCGCCATATAAACTACATGCAATTTATACATCATTAAATATTTTTTGTCTACACTATTCTGAATCAGAATCTGAAGAAGAATAATTTTCTTGTAGAGACACCTGATAATCTAATCTTTATAGAATACCGGCCTCTTCCTGCCTAATAGCCTCTCTATTATGATCGTAAACGGCCTCAGGCGTAAGTTCAGCCAGACTTTCCATATCTCTTTGAATAGTATCTAAACGATCATATTCTTGGAGCATGAATTTTACCGCATCATTAGGACCAGCAGGTCCTGATCACGATAAATTTTAGGAAGGATTAAATTACGAATCGCACGAAGGTCCCTAATAATCTAAATCGTACACGCACAAAGATTTAATATTATTAATTATATTTGCCAACGTATCCGTTAAAGAATTATCCTTAATTATAATAGCCACCTGACCCCTTATATAATTTCTATACAAAAATACCCAAATTTAACTATGATTACTGTCATTATTAAAACCTGTATTTTTTATAAAAACGTTGACGATCTAAATCATTGATATCCTAAAGAGATGCAACAATTCAATGTATTTATAACTTTTAACATAAATACCCTTATCCATTCTAAAGGATACAGATTTTTACTTACTTTATTTGCGAGTATTAATTTATTAAAAGATTTATTAGAATAAGATTTACTTATAACTGTAATATTTACAATAATGTTTATGAAAAGTATAGATAATAACAAAGTATTACTAATGTTAAACAAAGATAAATTACTTCCCAATAGATATACAATAATACCTATTATTATGTACAATGCATAATTAGTAACCATACCTGTACTTAAACCATTTATTATTTTACTTATAAGCAATAATAGTTTTTCAGTACCAAAAGGACCTATTAGTTCAATACTACCTCTATCTAAAACCTTAGTTGTTTGACTTCCTAATTTTAGAGTTAAGTTAACTATATATTTATTAATAAAGAATTCTATTAATAAACGTTGATTAAAGAATCCAAATATATTATAACCTAAAGTACTTAATTTAACACTATTAGTTATAGATGGGTAAAATTCAAAAAGTACAATAGCAAAAACAGTACCAACTACTGTTAAGATAAAAGGCAATAATTTTATAATAGTACTAAGTCCAAATTCTGCACTTATTAAAATTTCATGCATAGGATGTATAAAAATACTATTATTATTAAAAAATCCTGAACCTAAACCTACATAAATGTCTTTAGTTAAGAATCCAAAATAAATAGAGAAAATAGCTAGAATAATTAAAGGAAGACTCATATAAATATTACCTTCATGTGCATTTTTGTAGTAATTTAATGATCCATTAGGGTTAGCAATAAAAGTTAAATATAACACTTTAACTGAATATAGTGTAGTAAATATTGCACCTATTACTGCTATAAAATATACAGCTATACTAGGAAAATGGTATTGACCATAAGAAGATTCTAGTATAAGATCTTTACTATAGAATCCTGTCATAAACGGGAATGCAACTAAACTAAGACTAGCAATTAAAATCACAGAATAAGTTAAAGGTAATCAATGTATTAACCCACCATATTTTCTTAGATCTTGATTATCTGAAACAGCATGAATAACAGCTCCAGCACCTAAGAATAAGAGTCCTTTATAAAAGGCATGATTTATTAGATGAAATAAAGCAACATTATATGAAGATAATCCAATTGCAACAACCATCATACCTAGTTGACTCATAGTAGAGTAAGCGATTATTTTTTTAATATCTCCTTGGAATAAACCTATCATAGAACTAGATAAAGTAGTTATAGCTCCTAATCATAGACATATTAGTAATAAAGTAGAACTATACTCAATAAGTGGAGATGAACGTATTAATAAATATACTCCAGCAGTAACCATAGTAGCTGCGTGTATTAATGCAGAAACAGGAGTAGGACCCTCCATGGCCATAGGTAATCATATATGAAGTCCTATTTGAGCACTTTTAGCCATAGCACCTATCAATAAGCATATTCCTATTATAGTTACAACATTTGTATTTATATAAGGAGCTAATGAAAACACAGTACTATAATCTAGATTACCTAAAGTTCATAATAGACCTAACATTCCGATTATTAAAAAACAATCCCCGACTCTATTAGTTAAGAAAGCAGAGATAGAACTTTGATTAGCTGCTATTCTAGTAAATCAGAAACTAACTAGAAGATAAGAACAAACTCCTACACCTTCTCATCCTACAAACATTAATAAATAATTGTTTCCTGTAACTAATAATATCATCATAAAAGTAAATAAGTTTAAATAACTAAAAAATCTTTGATTATGAGGATCACTACTCATATATCCTATAGAATAAATATGAACTAGAGAACTTATTACTAATACAGGGATTAACATAGATACTGTTAAACTATCAAATTGAAAATTTCATACTATATTAAATGATTCACTTACTAATCATTCAAACAATGAAATAGACACAGTATTATTATTAAAACCTATTTCAAAAAAAGCGATAATAGCTAAAATTGTTGTTATTACAACACAACTACTACTAATAATATGTGATCCAGTTATACCAGATTTTCTACCAAAAAATCCAGATACTATAGATCCTAATAAAGGTAAAAAGATTATACTTAAATACACTATTTATTTTCAAATGCAATAGATCCTCTTAATCTATAAAAGGCAACTAAGATACCTAAACCTATCGCAGATTCAGCCCCTGCTGTTATTATTATGTATATTGCATAACTTTGTCCTATTATATCATCTAAACTTATAGAACTTACCAATATTAAGAATGTTATAGATAATAGCATTATTTCAATTGAAATAAGCATTAATATTATATTTTTTCTATTAAATACGAATCCTAAGATTCCTATCAAAAAAAGTATTAAGGTTAAACTCATTTTTTTTACTGTTTATTTTTAAAATTATTGAAAAATATGACCGCTATAGTCATACATGTCTATTTTTGACATTATTTCGTTAAGAATTAACTCGCTTATACCACTAGTTATAGTGGAAAAGGGCATATAAGACTCGAACTTATAAACTAGTGGCCGTAGCACTATTCTTTACCTATTAAGGTAATGCCCTCTTACTCATAATTATATAGTCAGTTAATAAATTTTGAAGGACTTATCGCTTCTATCGCTATAGGCATAGACGAGTGTAATAAACCACATATTTCAGAACATTGTCCATAATATACTCCTTCTCTATTTATGAATAAAGATATTTCATTTAATCTACCAGGATATGCATCAACTTTAATTCCTAAAGAAGGTACAGCAAAAGAATGTATTACATCTCCAGAAGTCACTAATATTCTAATATGAGTTAATTCAGGTAGAATTACTCTATTGTCAACCTCTAATAATCTCAAAGCTCCTGGCTCTAGATCTGAATCCGGTATTATATAAGAGTCAAATTCTATTAAATCATTATTTGAATCTAAGAAATCAGGATATTGATAACTTCAATATCATTGATGACCCTCAGCTATTATAGTCATAGATGGGTCATTTATTTCATCCATTAAATATAACAATTTAAAAGAAGGAAAAGCTATTAATATTAATATTATAGCTGGAGTAATAGTTCAGATTAATTCTATTAGTGTTCCATGGTTTAAATATTTATGTGACATTGGTGATTTGTTACTGTTAAAATTTCATATTACTGAAAATAGTATTCATCCTACACTAAACAATATTATTACTAAGTAATACATTATTATATCATGTAATTCTATTAAACCTTCCATTTGAGGTGTTGCACTATCTTGGAAGTAAATACCTCAAGGAGTAGGCGCATCTAATCTTATTTGTAAATCTTTTAATATATTTATCATTTTTTTTTTATTATACCCATTTTTTTACTTTTTTTATTTGTAAATTTTGTATAAAGATATATCAAATATATGGTAAGCATCCCAGTTAAAATATTCTCTTATTTTAAGTGGCTTATTTCCGTTACAGAAGATTATAAGCAATTTTTATATTATAATGCATAGAAATACCTGTATTTAGAAATAGATAACAAATACACCTCAAAAAGGTATATTGTATATAGGATAATAATTTTAAAGAAATAAACCTAAATCACCTATAGAAACCTCCTAAATCCTTTTAGGCTGCGACCCTATATTATTTAAGCTACATATAGTAGTAAAAATGCCAACATTAAAGCGAATAAACCTGTCGCTTCTGAAAAGGCATATCCTAATATTGCATAGGCCAATAATTGACCTTTTAACGATGGGTTTCTTGCGACTCCTAAGATTAAGGCTACAAATACGACTCCAGTTCTTATTGGTCCTGTTGTAGCTAAACCTGTTACAATAACCAGATAAGTAACCTTAATTTAGATACTCTATCGTTGTAGTTGTCACTGTGGAAACAGTGACAACCCCACCCAAATATGAATATGTAGATATATTTATATCAACTCCAAATACGAATCCAACACCGATTAGTGCTGTTGTACCTATACCTATTACAATCATATTAGTTGATGAAAACATTATTTTTTTTTGAAAAGAGAGATCTTTTTCAAGAAGCAAGCTTAAATTTATTTTGCGCCTTATAAACTACATGCAATTTATACATCATCATTAAATCTACACTATTCTGAATCAGAATAAGTATAATTTTATTGTAGAGACACCTGATAATCTAATCTTTATAGAATACCGACCTCTTCCTGCCTAATAGCCTCTCCATTATGATCCTAGACGGCCTCAGGCGTAAGTTCAGGCAGACTTTACATATCTCTTTGAATAGTATCTAAACGATCACATTCTTGGTGCATGTAATTTACCCCATCTCTCATTAGGACCAGCTGGTCCTAATGAAGTTAGGAAAATGGTGATAAAGTCTTTTGATCCTGATGGTGTTAAAGTTAGGTAAATGGTGATGAAGTTAGGAGCAGTTGATCCTAATATCCATTACTATCTCCCCCAACTGGTCTATTAGCATCCTCTACAGTTATACCACTATTATCTCCTATATTTTTACCTAACTCTCTCACATGCTCGACTCAATTTTCAATTAATGCTAAGACTATCAAACCGAGCACTATTAACAAGGAGTATTAAGCCTGCATGCATAAAGGGTTTAGGGTATTTTTGTATAAACCCTTTAATTTGATCGAGATAAGACTTGAACTTATAGCCCTAATAGCTTCATTGCTCTATTACATTAATCAGCGGGAAGAGAACTCGGACTCGAACCAAGAAACTGAAGGTTGGAGCTTCATGTTTTACCGTTTAAACTATTCTCTTTGATGGGTTTACTTTCTATGATAATCTCAACGATTACCCATCCATCGGAACAAGTGAAATATGTAAAAATAACGTAGATAGTGCAAATAAATGCCTTTATGATGATTAAAAATTTACAAACTAAATGTATATTTAATTATTTATTTAACTCATTAAGTCTTTTTAGAATTAGTGCATCACACCTTCGAAATTATTGAACCTCAGTAGGATCTGAACCATCTCCTTTAAACGATCTTTCCACTAGTAAAGCCGTATATTCCATATCAGAATACTTAGCTTCCAGTTGTTCTTTAGACATACCTATGGTTTCCTCCTTTCACTGGAAATGACTACTTTGTAAAGTCTCTCTTCCTCCAGTTTTTCTGCTGGAGTCATTTTATCAGTAGCTTTAGCTCGGTTTTCCTCCATTCATTTTTCAGGAGCTTTAGCTTCCATTTCCTCCACTCATTTTTCAGGAGCTCTATCTCTCATTTCCTCCTCTCATTTTTCTTCAACTTTAGCCTTGTTTTCCCCCATTATTTGTTCATGGGTCTTAAAAGAAGATTTACCTGAGATTACCTCCATTAATTAAAGTGATATTTTATTCATAACATGTAATGTTAGATATTAAATTTTCAATTCAAGTAACAACAGGCACTAAAACTAAAAAATATCCAAAGAATAAAACAGTACTTATTTGACCTAATTCTATGTAAGGACTTTCTACATGTTTAGCTCCTATAATCATTAAAATAACAAAATTTACAACAAAAACAAAGAAAATGATCTTACTAAAAGGTCTAAATTGTAAATTTTTTAGGTTACTTAAATTTGTAACAGGTAATATTAACATTATTAGTAACGCACTGAACATTGCAATAACTCCTAATAATTTATTAGGGATAGATCTTAATATTGCATAAAAGGGTAATAAGTATCATTCCGGAACTATAGCAGCAGGAGTTTGCATAGGGTTAGCCATAATATAATTATCACTATCTCCTAGCACATTAGGTGCAAAAAATACAAAATTACTTAAAACAAATATAAGTATAAATATTGTAACTAAATCCTTAAATAAGTAGTAAGGAGCAAAAGGTATTCTATCATAATTACCTGATATACCTAAAGGATTTGTAGATCCTGCTGTATCGTGAAGAGCTATTAAATGCATTAATACTAGTGCAACCAATGCAAAAGGTAATACAAAATGTAAAGAAAAGAATCTATTTAAAGTAGCATTATTTACTGAAAATCCTCCTCAAATGAACTCAACTATATCTTGACCTATTCATGGTATTGCACTTATTAGATTAGTAATAACTGTAGCTCCTCATAAACTCATTTGTCCATAAGGTAAAACATAACCCAGGAAAGCAGTACCCATCATAACTACAAGTATTACTACTCCTATTACTCAAGTTGTAAATCTAGGACTTTTATAAGATCCATAGTATATACCTCTCCCTATGTGTAAATACACTAAGAAGAAAAAAGCAGAAGCTGTGTTACTATGTAAATAACGAACTAATCATCCATTATTTACATCTCTCATAATGTGTTCTATAGAATTAAAAGCTTCGGCTACACTAGGATTATAATGCATAGCAAGAGTTACACCCGTTATGATTTGAATAACCAAACATAATAATAGTAAAGATCCGAAATTTCAATTATAACTAATATTAGTTGGTTGAGGTGCGTCTATTAGATACGAATTAACTAATTTCAATAAAGAATTATGTTTTAATGTTCTCATTTTTTTTTTTTTTTTTTTTGACTCATTAGAACTGCGTATATACATTTCTATCTTGTTAAATGAACGATGCTCATTTGTTCGGAGGCACAAGACTATGGAGGAATCGAACCTCGAGCTAAAGATTTGCAATCTAAGCATAGACCATCTATAACATAATCTGGGTGCCCTCAAACCCCCGGCTTTTTATATTTTTATACTCTTTACGCCTATTTAATATCTTTTTTTATTCTATTTACGTTTTTTAAGATCTTTTTTATCTGAATTTAAGTCCGCAGACTCACATCGGCTCAATATTCACTAATTAATAGTAAAACCGATAAGGAGTATTCAGCATACTAACTTAAGGGATATAGGATATTTTTGTATAAATCCTTTAATAAAGTTTATATTCCTTTTTTTTTAGAAAGGAGGGATGAGAGCCCCCTCAATTTTATTATAAGTTTTTTGGGATATTTTCATGTAAACAATTCATCCTAAAAAAACTCTATAAAATATTATACGCCTTGTTGTTTTTTGTGTAAATTTTTTATATATGGATTTTACAACAATCGATAAATGGTATATTTTATATCATTTATAATTACTTATCTAAATAAGAAAAATATTCAGATCTCTCTTTAGTTTGTTTACTTTCTATTTTTAATGCATTTTTCCCTAATTCAAAAACAAATCCTACTGTTATAATAACTATAAAAATAAGAACGACTATTAGTCCATAAATACCGTTTTCGTACTCACTAACTGCAAAAGGGTATATCATAACAATTTCTAAATCTAATAGTAAATAAACTAAAGCAAAAATAAAAAATTTTACCCCGAACTGTGTTCTATTTTGACCTAAAAAACTATGAAAGCCGCACTCAAATATACTATATTTTTCTTGATAGGGGTTGTGTGGTGCAAATATGAAGTTTAATAATAGAAATATTAAGGATAAAGCTGTTACAAATATAAATAAGAAAGTCATAGCACTCATTACTTTTCAAATAATATTTGTACCAATATGGTACCCATACTTAATCATTCGTTATTAATAAAGATGAACAATAAAATTATTAATGTTATAACAGATATCGTGAAAGCAATTGGACTACTTAACACGATATTAGTATAATCAGCAGAAATATTTTTATTCTGAACAGATACTGATATTTGAGATTTTTTTAGAATAGGATTAATAATAGAAGAAGGTTCGTAGAAGAAAGTTTCTTTTACAATATTTAAATAATAAACCCCTCCTATTACACTTGTTAATATTCCTATTAAAACTATAAAAACATGTCCTTTATCTAATGCTGCACTTAATACCATTTGTTTTCCAAAGAATCCTATAAGAGGAGGTATACCTACAAAAGAAAATATTGTAATAGCTAAACTTATAGCCAAGAAAGGATTTATATAAAAGAACCCTCTTAATTGACTAATTAATTGTATAGGAGAATTATTTCTATCTACTAAATTATCTTTTTCAACACTATCATTTACATATGAATAAAAAGAATAACCTATGGCAATTAATATTATAAAAATATTTAAATTACTTATTGAATATTGAACTATATAAAATATAAATGCCTGGATAGATTCTATACTTGATACAGCCAAAGCTAATAACATAAATCCTACATGAGAAATAGTACTATAAGCAAGTAATCTTTTTATTCTAAATTGAGTTAAACCTACAACAGTACCTACTATTAAAGATAAAAAGGAACTAACTATTAAACTAAAAGTTCAACTTATTTCAAAAAAATTATTGTTTGTATAATAAACCAATTGTAATAAGAAAATAAATATAGAAATTTTTGCTATTATAGCTACAAAAGCAGTAACAATTGTTGGTATAGCATCATAAACGTCTGGAGATCAGAAATGAAAAGGTGCAGCTCCGATTTTAACCAAAAACCCTAAACTAAATATTAACAAAGAAAAGTTAATATAATAAGGTTTATATCAAGAATTAATAATATTAATGTCACTTATATTATTAATAATATATATAGTCTCTAAACTACTAGTACCTGAGTTAGCATATAGTAAACTAGTACCTAATAAAATAAAACATGAACTTAATCCTCCTATTAAAAAGTAAATTAAACCTCCTATTGTAGATAATTCTGAATTTCTATATATAGTACTAAGTAAATATAAACCATAACTTTGTAATTCTATTGAAAGAAAAATAGAAACTAAATCATTTGTTGATATTAATAAACATGCCCCTGTTATTATAAATAATAAAATTAAAGGGTATTCTATTATTTTAAATTGCTCTCCCATTTTATTAACAACTTTTGTTCTATAATAAGAAATATTATTAAATAATAAATCTTTTAAAGAAGCATGTTTAGGTGTTCAAAGTTTTCTATAATGAAAACCAGTTAGTTGTAAAATTAATATACTTATTACAAAAATAAAAATATGGAAAACTTGTGTTATATTACTTATATAAACTAAACCTCCATGTAAACCAATACCTTTATTTAATACAGACAAACTTGTAAAATCCTGTAAAACACAATAAACCAATGCAATTATTGCAATTCTATTAAATAGTAAAGATAGATCCCGTCTTGAAACAACAGCGTTAGAAACCAACAAGAATAAAATCGTGATCATTATCATTTACTAGCTAGGAGAGAAATTCGAATTCTCATTTTTAATGTATGAAATTAAAGTTCTAACCTATTAAACTATCCTAGCTTTACGGGCAATACCCTGGGTGAATACCCTGGGTCGAACAGGGAACTTACTGTGCCACATACAGTTGCTCTACCATTGAACTATATTCACCTTATGTTGAAGTGATTCGAACACTCAATAATAAATACCAAAAATTTATGACTTACCCATTAGTCTACAACATATACAAGAGAACTCGGACTCGAACCAAGAAACTGAAGGTTGAAGCTTCATGTTTTACCATTAAACTATTCTCTTTTTAAGGTAATTACTTTGAGTAATGATAACCTCCCGGGTATGTGTAAGAAGAAATAAATACTTCCTTGTGAAGAGTGTAAATAGTTGCTCCTTAATATGACGCCGATGGTATGTATTTAGAAGATGAATTCTATATTTGCATACTCAGTGTCTCTCTTACTCAGAACCAGGATCATCATCAGAACCAGGATCATAATCAGAACCTGGATTTTGTTAAGACTACAGAGTCTTCAATTTATCTAAAATTTCCTCCATACGGTCTGCAAGCCTAAAACTTTTAGCATAATCCTCTACCGTTGCTGTTGCTGCATTAGTCTGAATTTTATTATGTATATCTGTATATTCATCAAAACAGGAAGCTGCTTGTTTCCTTAAACCCTCACTAGTATCAGCGAGAGGTCCATCATGTAGCCCAGGTACTTCTGCTGGCGCAGGACTAGAAGGTACTTCTGCTGGCGCAGGACTAGAAGGTACTTCTGCTGGCGCAGGACTAGAAGGT
>JADBKX010000149.1:13181-20546 GCA_014894735.1 Candidatus Sediminicultor sextus
TACTTCTGCTGGCGCAGGACTAGAAGGTACTTCTGCTGGCGCAGGACTAGAAGGTGCTTCTGCTGGCGCAGGACTAGAAGGTGCGGGTGAAGCTGGTGAAGCTGGTTCATTACCAACTGGATCTCCATTAGATTCGTAACCCGAGTCCGCATAAACTGTATTGACTCCTAAATTAAATAACAATATACTATATGCGATATAAATGAGTATTAGCCTTATAATTTTTAGGATTCAAATTATAACTATAAATAAACGAGGATACTTATTCTAAAAATTAATTTTAATATTTATTAGTTTTCCAAAATTAATATCGTTTAATAACGAAACAATAAACACTCCTAAAAGTGGTATGATAATCAATAATCATAAAAACATGGAAAAAATCCATGTTTTAATCTTCTTTAAAATTCTTCGAAATGAAATAATACTAATATTAACTTTATAGGGTTATTTATAAATACTTATTCTTAAAGTTATTTTTAATATTTATTAGTTTTGTGATTACATTTTTATGTAATTCTTAATAATAGTACCCATTTTTTTTTTAATTACGAAAAAAAAATAAAAATAAAACTGCTGTGCATAATACAAACATATTTGTGTATTTTATTAAATTAGACATAGATATAATTAAGCATTTTAGTTGAATAGTACAAAAAAAATAATACTTTCAGAGCGGTTCTGTTTTTAAATTATTTTTTCTTCAACATTTAGGTCCTTAGCTAAAATTACCCTTAAGATATATGAATGAATATATCTCATATATATGTATATATTACCCTTTCATATATAATTTAGCATTTTTATTATATTATTGCTATTTTTTATTATTATTTAATTTAATATATAGATATACCAGTGTATAGGGTACCCCTATAATCTATTTATATCCCAACTAATCCTCTACAGAAGAGTGCTTTACCGATTATAAAACCGGTATCCATACTGTAAGTATGGATTATAGATAACAAGACTTGAACTTGTACGGTATTTAAACCAATTCATCCTAAGTGAACCCTGTCTTCCAATTCCAGCATATCTATTGCTCGAGATAAGACTTGAACTTACAACCCAAATAGCTTCAATATTTTGCTCTACCAATTGAGCTTCACGAGCTTTGGAGATGTCAGGACTTGAACCTGAATCAACAAAGTGCAAGTTTGTTGTTTTACCGAATTAAACTACACCCCCATATCCGAAAAACGACTCGAACGTTCACGAAATTTCATCAGTATTTTTTAAGAATACCCTGTCTACCTATTCCAGCACTCGGATTTTAAGGCTAAAGTGACTTGAACACTTATAATTACTGTTATGAGCAGTACACTTTACCAATTAAGTTATAGCCTCATATGCGGATGAAGGAGTTGCACCAACGACTTTTGATCATGAGACAAATATGTAACTACTACACCAATCCGCAGGCGGACTAAACGGGATTCGAACCCATGCTAACAACCATGAAAGAGCTGTGTCATACCACTAGACCACTAATCCTTAGTCCAGTGTAGGTAACGCACCTACTTCAACTGATTACAAAACAATTGCATTACTTTTATGCTAACCAGACGATTATGAGATATACTTGTTTTTAGTCATTTATAAATTAGTACTTTATTCCTTAAATATTCAAAATCTTTCAAATAAAGCCTATTAAATTCGTAATATTATATTACGTATATTTAAGAAATATCTTAAGGTAAGTTTCAAGCCTATATGCTTTCAGCTTTTAACTTTAGCTAACTTAGCTTCCCTGCCGTGCTTATACTATATATAATCCTAAGTGATAATAGAAAAATCCCGGTTAATAATCACTATTGAATAATTGACGCCTTTTAGGGAACATACCAACTACAAATAATAAATATTATACCATAAATTAATATTGGGCATATAAACAACAGGTAAACCATAGGTTATCAAGGTATATTTAATATATACTTCTAGTTCCTTTCGTACAAAAGTTGTTCCTTATTATATTCTAATTCCCTCTAGAGGATGGAAACCATACTGTCTCACGACGTATTTAACCCAGCTCATGTAACTTTTTAATCGACGAACAGTCGTACCCTACATAGTTCCTGCATCCATGAGGATAAGTTAAGCCGACATCGAGGTGCCAAACCGCGCACTCATTTTGTACACTCTTGCGCAAATTAGCCTGTTCTATTTGTTATCATCTTTTTTTCCATTTTTCACAAAATGGTTCAGACTATGTCTTCATTTTTTTTTTACATGATTTAATTATTTACTACTTATTCAACCTTTTACTGCAAAAGCCCCTATACGACGTTTTGAGTTGATTACTGAATAAGTAACATTTGGTTTAAATTGTCCTCTGTAAAGTACAGATGATAATCTATTAAAAGAAGATTCTATATTTTTTAAACCTCCTTTTCATTTTAATTTGTAGACAGCTCTATCCGCTCTATTACGTCTAGTTAATCTACCACTTATTTCTAATCTTATACCTCCCAGATTTTTATGTTTAATTGAATCAAACATTGATCTTTTGATTATTTTTTCATTTCTCATCTTACTATTATTAATTCCGATTAAAGTATAAGATGGATTTATTGATCCTGTGGAAGTTAATTTTAGAGTATGAGATCTCAAATATTCATTATGTATATTATACATATTTTTTAAGAACATAAAAAAATTCTCATTACTACTTAAATTAGATAATAAATGAGAATCTTTATATTTATTATGAACTAAATTAATATCTTTATATTTACTTAAACCTGCTCTTTCTTTAATTGTATTTACATTAGGTAATCTTGCTCTGTTTATTATACTATTTATTCCTCTCATTACATTGAATCTTCTTTTTCTTAATTTCAAAGCTAATGCCCTAGTAAAAATATCAGTATTAAATACAAGAGATTTTAAATTAATTATGTTAAATTCTATTTTTTTGTTTAAAATTTTTGCTAATATATTATTTAATTTACGTAAGAAATATACTTCTTCAAATTTAAATGTATTTATTTTATATTGATAAATATGTCTTCTTAAAACAATTATCTTTCTAACAAATTTGAACTTGTTAAAGATATTTTTTTTTATATATCTTTTAAAAGATAAGTTACTATAATTTATTATTTTATTTAATAATTCAAATTTAAATTCTAGAACTCTAGAACTTCTTACTATAAATTTCCCACTTAAAAAACTTTTTATCAATCTATTTTTCAAAGAAGAAATATTTTTTTTTAAAAAGTTTCTTTGTATATTTAAAATATAATTTTTTATACTTTCAAAAACTCTTTTACTTTTTAGATATTTTTTATATAATATTTTTTTTTTAGTGTTTAAAACATATAAGGTTATTATAGCTTTATTATTAGTATGTTTAATCTCTACATTACTTACGTATATTCTTTTTAATAAAGAACGTTTTCTTTTAAGAGACATATGTTTTAGATGTATAAATTTGTTTTTAAAATGTAAATTAAAATAAGATTTTATTGTTTTATTTAAATTTATATCATTTAAAGGTATATTTTTTAGATTATTCTTATCATAGAAATATGCAGTGTTTTTCCATTCTTTAGATACTGGTGCTTCATATCTATCTCTGTAATCACTTGACTTTAAATTAAAAGGTATAAGTTTATATTTATTATTAACATTATTGTTAAATATTCTTAGTTTATTATTCATAATCATTTAGAAATCGAATTTTGTTTTTGTGTAAAATCATTTTTAGTAAAAATGTTGGGTGTTATAAAGGATTATTGTTAGCATAACTCACCTTATAGTCGTTGAACGTTTTTATCTCTCATTTATTATCTGCCTAGATAAACTTCGCTTCAAATTTACTTATAAAAAGTAATTCTTGAATTTAACCCAATTTATTATTAATAATTATATTATATAATTATTAAAGGACAAACATCCCTAGCGTAGCTTTTCCTATAATCCAAGATCTTTCCTTTTTGCATCTTGTGATCCTACGCCCTGCTTACGCAACTGTAAGATTTGTTGTTAATCAAACAGTAAGGCACGATTTAGCCGTTAAGCCTATTAAGTAATAGTCAACATTATTATTAAATATAATAACTACAAAAACATTAGAAAGATTCATAATGATTTTTATTACCTCTAATCTCTCGTTAGATTAAATCGTACCTGAATCTATCTAAACTGTATTATTCATATATCTGATCGTGCAGATTAAACAAATAATTTTATAAGATAAAATACAGTAAAACTGTATAATGTTACAAACAATATTTTAATGAACACAAATTGCACTCATACATTGTTAATATTAGACACTCCCATTTACTCTTTATGGGGTCTGTGCCCCGCATAAACTGTCTCCTAACGATAAGTTCCTTACCTAAGGCTTAATCTTGACAAGTCAAGATGAACTAGCTTAATTCACCACATTCGTTTCCGAATATCTGTGAATTAGTTCATAGATACGGAAGAAATATAAAGGATTTCCATGCTTATTAACTAATGTACCTTATATATTTGTTTCCGTACCCTATAATTAGTAACAGTAAAGCTGCATAGGGTCTTCTCGTCCAACTAGAGGTAAACTGTATCTTCACAGCTATTCCAAGTTCACTGAGTCAATCATAGAGACAGCTGTTGTATCGTTAAATCATTCATGCAAGACCGCATTTAACGGCCAAGGCATTTCGCTACCTTAGGACCCTCACGTTAAGGCCGCCATTGACCGGGGGTTCCGTCAACACCAAACTCTCTTAAAAAATTTAGTTATATCTGTTAACCAGCCGGGATTGGGCAGACATCACACTCAATACTTAGATTTTTAATCTTTGAGCAAAGTGCTGTGTTTTAATTAAACAGTCGTACAACACTATTTCATGCTTCTTCCTTTTTACTTGATATTAATCAAGATTAATGAGATCTCCTTATCCCGAAGTTACGTAGTCATTTTGCCGAGTTCCTTTATGATTGTTAGCTCATTATACGCCTTCGTATACTCTATTAGCTTACTTTTTTTAGTTTCTAGGTACGGTTGTTATAATATTACTTCTTTTCCAGCACATTTAACACTTTAAATGTTGTTTAGTAATAAAGATTTGCTCATCATCCGCATCTTTCGACTTAGATTTAGAGGCCGTTACTTAAAAACCCATAAGCTTAAGGCGGAGAATCCTAACATTCCCCTCCAAAAGGAAACCTCCCTAGAAGGAAAATTCCTAGTGGGAAGAATAATAGAACTCTTCTTTTAGTTACTAATGTCACCATTCTCACTTGAGTTATCTTAATATATTTATCTTAAAAAAAGATAAATCTTATATAAACTCAACGTTCTGCTACCCCATTTAATAACAGTAATATATTTCATCACTGTTAAAAATGGACAAGATGTCGGTATATTGTTTAGATCCGTTAAATTTTCGATGCATCTATAAATTAACAAGCGCTCTGTTACGAATTCATAAAATTATGGCTGCTTCTAAGCCCATCTTCTTGTCGACTCAAATAAATACCTTCTTAATTTCACTTAACTAATAATTTTGGAACCTTAAATCTTGTTCTGGGCTGTTTCCCTTTTGACATACAACCTTAGCACTCTATGTCTGATAATTCAACATTCATCTTTGCCATTTCGAGTCTACATACTCACCGATAAAATCTTCACGATCCCCCGATATATACAAGTCATAATGTATTTTAAATTAAAATTTTACACCTTGTCTGAGATTAAGTTCTGTACCTGCTATGATGTTATTTGAATTGCCTACTTTTATAGGTTTCGCAGAAAACCAGCTATCCTAGTCAGTTTTGTCTTTCACTAAACTTACCTTAATTCTTCGGGTATCTATGCAACGATATACCGTTCGGACTGTTTACATCCTGATTAAGGTAAGATCACTAGGCTTCGGGTCTAACGTTAGATACTTATCATTTTTTTGATGATTGGTTTAACTACGCTGGTACTCGTATCTAATGTTAACTTGGTGACCCCTTATGCACAAGGTACGTTCGTATTTTTATTAAATTACTTGAACTGCTTATAAAACTACTATTTCTAATTATTATTTCCCTCACGGTACTTATGTTCTCTATCGCTTATGTATAATATTTAGCCTTTGAGGAAGGTTCCCCATAGAATTCAAACTATATTTTACTTTATTGTATTAGGCTTCTCTATTTTCATTCACACTACTCATAGAATCTCTTTTGATTTATTTTCCTGAAGTTACTAAGATATTTCAATTCACTTCGTTTACTAAAGAATTTCTCTTAGAGTTAATATTTTTTATAAATTAATTCTCTGTTATACACAGCTTAAATATCCATAATAGTTCCTTTGTATACTTATATATGTATATATATATATATACATATATTGTATATCTTTTCTTTACATTACATTTCTATTAAATATATAATATTCGGATTATTATGATTCGAACATAACTATTCCCCGACCCAAACGAGGCGCCGAACCAACCTGGCTCTAATCCGTTTATTTTAGCCCCTAAGATGAATCGAACATCTATCATGATATTAACAGTATCAAGCTCTACCGTTGAGCTATAGAAGCTTATAAATTATATGTGTATATACACGTTTATAATAAATTATAGACTTTCAATTGAATATATGCCATTGTTAAATAAGTATTTTACTTTATCCTCATTTTTTTATACAAGAAAAAGATTTAACTAGTAGATATTTAAGATAACTTTGATAAATACACATATTCTAATTTTACATCCAAAATATCTTTTGTCACATGATCTAACTTAAGTATTTAGTTATAGATAAAGTTATTTACTATCTATTATACCTGGTGATTAATATTAACTAATTTATAGTCAAATACATTACTTTTTGTCCATTTTATCCTTTTTTAATTTTAAACAAAATTTGTTTAAATAGGATAAAGTGAGAGCTTAAGTATATTTATCCCTATACTAATTTTTAGTTTATAATATCTACAGACTAATAATTTAATAAAGATATTAAAGCCACGAAATAAATATTAATGGTTTAAATCTATTTTTGTATATTTCATAAAGACATTTTATTGTTCTAATTCTTTTAACTTAAAACACAGAGAATATGGGATTCGAACCCATGAAAGACAAATCTTTAGTTATTTTCAAGATAACCGCCATAAACCGCTCGACCAATTCTCTCTAATTCTTTCAAGAGTCGAACTTGAATTTCATTCTTATCAAAAATGCACTTTACCATTAAGTTAAAGAATTATATTAAGAGATAGGCGATTTGAACGCCTAACCTTCCGTGTGTAAAACGGTTGCTCTACCGTTGAGCTAATCTCCTTTTAGTTGTTTTAATTGTTATTATTATCAAAAATGCACTTTACCATTAAGTTAAAGAATTATATTAAGAGATAGGCGA
>JADBKX010000149.1:20646-29469 GCA_014894735.1 Candidatus Sediminicultor sextus
TTATCAAAAATGCACTTTACCATTAAGTTAAAGAATTATATTAAGAGATAGGCGATTTGAACGCCTAACCTTCCGTGTGTAAAACGGTTGCTCTACCGTTGAGCTAATCTCCTTTTAGTTGTTTTTAATTGTTATTACAATTGTCCCAACCATAGCTAATATCAATATAAACGCAGTTAGAATTAATCATAGATTATAACTAGTATACATAATATTTCCTATATTAGAAATATTATTTATATCTATTAAATTTCCATTTCAATCGTTACTACTTGCAAAATATAAATCATTCTTATTTGCACCAGTATTAAGATTATCTTGGTCTGAAGATACCTTATATAACATGTAGTTTATATTTCTAGAATAATTATTTATTACTCCTGTACTATAAGGAAATATTGGAAATACAGAATAGTTTACTAAAATTAGTATAATTAGAGCTAAAGTTACACTATTTTTATTATTGTTTTGTAATTCACTAATTCTTATGTTAATTAACATCAAGATAAATAAAAATAATATTGATACTGCTCCTATGTAAATTATTAAATAAGATAAACCTATAAAACTTAAACCTGTTAAGATTAAATACGAAGATATACCTCCAAACAATCCTATTAAAAACAAGATAGATACTATTGGATTTTTACTAATAATAATGTATATACCACATATAATAATAAATATAGATAGTATATCCAGTGCTTCTATATTATATTTATTAGTAAAATTTTCATTAATAAAAAATAAACTAGTCAACTTGATTTTTTCCTTTATACCTATGAGGGTTTTAAAGCCACTATAATTTATTACATAAAGTCTTTATATTTAAAAAATACTTATAATATCGAACTAACCCGGATTCGAACCGAGATACCCTTCCGTGACAGGGAAGTACTTGACCAATTAAGCTACTAGATCCTAAACTATTTTTTAAATAGAAATGTTTACCATTGACGCAACTAGTTGGACTTGAACCAACAATCTTCGTGTGGAAAACGACAGGTTTCCCAATTAACCTATAGATGCTCGAATGATTAATTAATGTACAATTATAGTATATATAATACTTTGGTGTTTTCTAAAATAAAGCAGTATATATAATAGAAAATAACTACTTCATTTCATAGTCGAACTAATTGTTAGGAGTATTCTGCTCTACCATTGAGCTAATGAAGTTTACACCTGGCAACCTTTTCATACTCAAAGAAACTAACTTTGTAAAGGTAATCACAGGAATACTTTAGTAGAACTATAAAAATTCAACTAATACAACGAATACTGTTCTACCCATAATACCTCATAATGTAAAACCTTCGTTCTTGGTTCATCGTTACGTACAAAGGTCCAGTTCCATATCAAAAAATCCTTCTCCATAGTTTATTCATAAAATACTTAGTAATTAGCGATAATAAATTACTTAAACATTAGGACAAATATACTACAACATAGTGTCACATAACGTAGAACGTGTTTAGTACGATGTCGGAAGAAGAGTGATTCGAACACTCAAGTGTTTACACACAATATTTAGTAAATATCTTACCCTGCCTATGGCTATTCTTCCTTTATAACGGGGTTTGCAGGGTTCGAACCCACATCTGAATGATTAAAAGTCATATGCATTACCATTATACTAAAACCCCTTTGTTGTATACGAATATCGTTTACTAACTACCTCAATAATAGATCGAGATATATAAGAATAATCATACCACGTCCACAAAATGTCAGTATAATATTCCACTTTCATATCCTACATGATGATGATCTGTCAGATGATATGCATAGATTCTTCATAAACCTACACCCAAGAAAATTGTTCCTATTATAACATGAAACCCGTGAAAACCAGTACCAAAATAGAAACATGATCCAAATACACTATCACTTATAGTGAAAGATGATACATTATACTCTACAGCTTGAAATATTGTAAATATAACAGCTAAAACCACTGTAGCTATTGAACCATATAAACTTCCTGCTCTATCTCCTTTTATTAAAGCATGATGACCATATGTAATAGTTGCTCCACTTGATAATAATATTACTGTATTAAGTAATGGTAATTCAAAAGGATTTATTGGATCTATTCCCATAGGTGGTCATTGAGCTCCTAATTCTACAGTAGGCGATAATGCACTGTGGAAGAATGCTCAGAAAATAGCTAAGAAGAATAACGCTTCTGAAACTATAAATAATATAACTCCTATATTAATACCTTTTTGAACAGCGAATGTGTGATCTCCTAAAAAAGTACCCTCTGCTATTATATCTCTAAATCATAAAGACATAGAAGCTATAACTAATATAAAGGAAATATATCATAAAATATATGTATTATAAAAATTATGCATAGATAAAGCACTAGTAAACCCTAAAGTCCCTAAACTTATACTAGTATATAAAGGTCAAGGTGAGGGAGATACTAAATGATAAGGATGAAATTGAAAATTACTTCTTATACCTGTAGTCATTTTTTTTTATAAATTTAGTGCTCTTTCGTCTCTGAAGTAATATACACTTAGAATGTATTCCATATTAGGAAGAAAAGGACTCGAACCTTCGATAGCAGTTAGCTATTGAGTTTACAGCTCAACCCGTCATACCTACAAACGGGACCTTCCTGGCGGCCCATCTCCTTTCACAGATGGGCCGTTTTCTCTGGAATCCTTCCGGCGTAGTTACCTGTTTGGTACGTATCTACTGGATTTAATAGCCAGACCCTTAAGGGGGTTTTGTTTTTCTTCTGCATAGATCAGAAAACGCTTTTTTTATCACTATGTATATGTGTGGTACGGCACATAATGCCGTATAGATTTGTTATGGTTAATCAATCCCGTGCAACTTCCACTACACGAACCGTATTTCGACTTAACACTAATCGGAGTCTCGCATACGGTGAATCTTACTATAAAGGTCTAATTATAATTATCATATTTTTATAGCAAAAAAGCAAACTTATTGCGCAGTACTCCTTTCAGCATGTGACGAGTGGTTAGTACCAATCCGAGGTTATATTCACCGTGACATGGTGATTCACGATTACTAGCAATTACTTATTCATATAGTCGAATTTCAGACTACAATCCTTCTTTTTCTATCCTATTTTTTGAGATTAGCTTAAATTCACATTTTCGCATCTCTTTGTTTAGGAGAATTGTGGCACGTCTATAGCCCACAATATCAGGGCCATGATGACTTGTCTTTGTCCTCTTTATTATTTCCAGTATGCGGAAAAAATGCTCTATTTTTTTATTTTATAAATAGAGGTAAGGATTACGTTAATTACATGAAGAACCACAGTTTCACAACATTAACTGAAAACAGCCGTGCAACACCTGTATCTTAATTTACTATTAAGTATTCAAATTGTGGTAAGGTTTTTCGTGGATCATCGAATTAAATAACATACTTCACTGCTGGTGTCAGAAACGGTCTAGTGATTTCAGTTCCAGTGTTGCCACTTTACTCTTGAGGTGAAATGCTTACACTTTCATTTATGGACCAAGCGTGGTAATATATGCTTTACTTTTTTTATATTTTAAATAAAAAGAATTAAAAATTAAATTTATTATAATTTAAGAATTAAAACCAATAAAAAAAAAATCTTTATATGTTTCTTAAAAAAAGAAAATTTAATATATATCGACTTATAAAGACTCACTCCGGCGAGCAGCCAGAGGTTCTTTTCATATTATACACGTAGCCTAATCTATGGCATTCATTATTCTCTGCAAAGACTACTAGGGTGCCTAATCCTGTTCGTTACCTATGCCTTCGTCCCTCAACGTCAGTTTATACATAGAAGACTGCCTTCGCCTTTACCAGTCCTTAGAGTATCACAGAATTTCGACTCTCCACCTAAAAGTACTGTCTTCTTATATCAAACTCTAGCCAAATACTACTTATATAAAGTCATTTTGGCCGTCTAGGTACCCTTTAAACCTATTTAAGATGAATAACACTTGTCTCTTACGTATTACCGCGACTGCTGGCACGTAATTAGTCAAGACTATTTATATATATTGTCATTATCAATATATAGACAAAACTTCATTTGACAACCAATTGTCATTTTCCTAAGTTGCCAGTTCGGCCGCTAGGCCATTGACCAAAATTCCTCACTGCTGTACATATATGCATTGGGGTTTTTTCAGACCCAATGTGATCGATCAACCTTTCAGTTACGACTAAGAAAATACGCGGCTTGTTGAGCCATTACCTTAACAACTACCTTTTTCTGTGACATTTATCTTCCTCTCAAAGCAGTGGTTCTTTACCACCTTTATTTGAATTATAAGGAATTTTCTTTTCCTTGCTTTGAGATAGGCAAAAATATCTTATACTCACCCTTACACCACTGTTAATTTAATTTTTCAATTGTATTAACCGTACGATTAGCATGTGTCAAGCACTTAAACAGCGTTCAATCAGAGCTATCACCAAACTCAACTAAATTTTTTTTTTTTCTTTATCTTTTTCTTTTGACATGATATCTATCATATCACTTATCCATATATACACCATGTTGGACAAAAAAAGCTTTTTTCTACTAAAAGTTATTAATAAAAAATTTTGTTAATATAGGATTAATTGTTCGCCTATTATATTTATTTAACAAGAAATTGTTAATATAACTAGAATAATTTCTGTACTATACCTTTATATTTATATAATAAATTTTAAACTGAGAACTTATCTTATTTTTTCACTAACATATTACTTGCTATTCTGAATAGCAATTGAGAATAACCTATCATGAGGTTATTTTTCTTAGATATCCCTCCTACAATAGGAATAAAAAGAAACATTTTATTTATAACACTTTACTCCACTTATTGCACATATCCGGGTTTTTAGATAAATAGTAGTAAACCTGTGCTTAGGTTTTTAGTGTACTCGTTGGATCTCATAATATTTATTTACTATAAAGAGTGAACACAGTACACTAGTATACACGGAACGCGTGTCTGCCTATTGAACTTAATCATCCGTAGCCTTATATACACAAAGACCGCTAATTACTACGTTTAAGAATATTGAAGTGTTATTTATCTTAAAAGTATCTTTAATAACGCTTTAGTGCATATCTAGACCATCTCTTATGTAACTACTTGTTAAAACAACAAATACTTGAGCTTGAATAAATGCAATACCAAATTCTAACCCTGAGAAAGCTATAATGAATGCTAATGGAATTAAACCTAAAAAGAAGAATATAACACCTGAAGTCATTATGTTATAAGTGAAACCTGCTAATATGTTTAACAACATATGACCTGAAAGTATATTAGCCGCTAATCTAAGACCTAAAGAAACATTTCTAGCTAAATGTGAGATAAATTCGATAAAGACTAATAAAGGTAATAACCCTAAAGGACACCCTGCTGGAACTAATATAGAAAAAAATTTTAATCCGTGTTTTTGGAATCCTAAAATAGTTGCACCTATAACTATAGTGAAACTAATAGAAAAAGTTAAAATAAAATGACTTGTAGATGCAAAACTGTAAGGCACCATTCCTATCAAGTTGTTCATTAATATGAAAATAAATAAAGTATAAATAAAAGGAAAATAGATTTGCCCTTGTTTTGCATTAATTTGACCTATAACTATACTTTGAATAGTTGCATATAATGATTCTTGACTTATTGATCATTTATTACCTATTATTTTATTATAATTTATACTTAATAAATTTATTATTAATATAAATGATGCACCTATAATTAAATATAGTCCTATGTTTGTTAAAGATAATTGTAAATTATTTAAAAATGATAATTTTACATTAAAAAAATCTCTGATTTCAAATTGACTTAACGGATTTGAAAAATATGTATAAATCATACTGTTATTTGTCATGTATGTTAAATCTTATGTATTTGTCTGCCTTTAAGCTTCATTTATTAATTTTTAGAATATTTTTTGACAAAAATACCCTATACATTCTTTATTTTTTGAATAAAAAGACGAGAAATAAATAATCTAACGATTCTCGGTAACACGTAGTTAGATAATACGTATAATATTCCAACTATCAGTGCGAAAGTGAAAAATACTTCATTCATATAGTAAAAAGGTACTAATTGTGGCATATTTTTTAATTATATTCTTATTTTAACACTAGGTTAAAGTGTTAAGGTTACATTATGTGTAACCTTACGGTTTAGTATGTTTAATTGTATATGTAAAACTAAAACCCTCTAGACAACTATTTAGAATATTGGCTATAAAGATACAAGATCGTGAAAAGGAATTATACCTATTCAAGATAAAATTAGTATCAGATATAAATTCCAGTGAATACTAGATAAAATTAGTGTCGCATATAAATTACAATGAATGCAAGATAACTCATGAAATTAATTCTAACTCGATTGTATGTAAAAATTTACTATTTAAATTACGAAAAAGAACTAATCTTTATTAACGATTCTATATGTAAAAGTGCTAATTTAAACTATGATAGTTAACTACGCAAAATGACTAATGTTTATTAGTTATACAATTATACGTATAAAACTACTTAGAAATACCCTATTCAAGATAAAGAACAAGAAAAAGCTTATGAAAAGTTAAACTTTATATATTAAGTTACCAGTGAAATAATGTAAACCTTCTAAAATTATAGAAGGATAGATTCCTAATACTACAGTAAATATAGTTAATACTAGTAATAGTAGAAATTCTCTTTTATTTATATCAAATATGTTGTCTTCCTCAAATAACTGAGTAAAAACCCCACCAAAAGAAATTCTGTTGAACATAAAGATAGTATAAGCAGCAGATAATATTACAGAAGAACAAGCCAGCATTCCTAATAAAGGTAGTCTTTCTAATACTCCATAAAGAGACATAAACTCACCTATAAAATTTAAAGTTAAAGGTGCACCACAATTTCCTAAACATAAAATAAAGAATAGTATAGAGAACAATGGCATTAATTGTGCTATACCTCTATAGAAATATATAATTCTTGTATGAGATCTATCATATAATATACCTCCTACACAAATAAATAAACCACTAGATACAAACCCATGAGCTAAACCTAACACTATAGCTCCCTCTAGTCCTTGAATACTGTTACTAAATGCTCCTATTAAATATACCGCAGCATGAGACACAGAACTGTAAGCTATTAATTCTTTAATATCTATAGTTCTTAGTGTACTAAAACTAGCGTATAATATAGTTATTACTCCTATAGTATAAATAATAAAAGTGTAATTTAAAGAAGCTTTATTTAAAATAGGCAATATTAATTTAAATATACCGTATAAACTTAATTTTAAAACTATAGCTGCTAAGACTATACTTCCCCCTAAAGGAGACTCAACGTGAGCTTTAAGTAATCAATTGTTTAAAAATATTACAGGAGTTTTTACTGCAAATGATATAAATATCCCTATAAATAAAAATATTTGAGTGAAATAATCAAAATTTATTTTAAATAATACATCATAATCTACTGTTCCAGCTATAGAGTATATAGTTAAGATAGATAATAATAAAAATAAAGACCCTCATAATGTATATAAGAATAGATAATAACTTGCTCTTACTTTATTACTAGATCCATATAAACCTATTAATAAAAATAAAGGAGGTAATGTACTTTCAAAAAATATATAAAATATTAACATATCTAATGCTAAAAATACTCCTAATAATAAAGATTCTAATAACAACATTATAATTAAATAAGATTTAATATTATGTTTTATAGAATTTCAATTAGAAACTAAAGCTATCGGCATTATTATAGTTGTTAATAATACGAAGTATATAGATATACCATCTATACCTAAATATATATCATAAAATTGAATATTGTAATGTTCTTGTACAAATTGAAAACTATTACTACTAAAACTAAAAAAAATAAACACAACAAAAGATAATATTAAATTTAGCATACTTGTACCTAAAGCTACATTTTTCATATATAATGTATAATGTTTTCCAACATTAATATCGTTTAATAACGAAACAATAAACACTCCTAAAAGTGGTATGATAATCAATAATCATAAAAACATGAAAAAAAATTCATGTTTTAATCTTCTTTAAAATTCTTCTAAATAAAATAAAATTAATACTAGTATTAGAGGGTTATGTATAAAAACTTATATACGAGTTATAACTTCCTCTAATTCAGTATATTTTACTACTACACTACTATCTCCTTAAAAGGGGCCTAATCTATTAGTCTAAATTAAATAAATATAGAAGAATATTATAGTATGACTTATAGATCTATTTATTATCTAGGATAATCCTAAATAAGGAATATTAGATAAATTATTGATAAAATCAATAACTGATGTATTACATATTGCTTTAAATAGGATAATTGGTTTAAAACTGCAAAATTTAGCTGTTATAATTAACACTACGCAATTAAATTTTTGCTTCATATGCTGTGGAATTGATTTGTCTAAGCTATCTAAAGTAGATATTACTTTAGGTACAACCCGTTTTTCTACCATAGGGACAATAAATTTTATCGCTATATATGAACTTATAAGTATATAAACCCCTAATTCACTAAATTCTCCCCTAAATGTAGGACTCTCTCAAACACTAGCCAATCAACAGAAGAATTCACTGAGTGTAGGTCTCTGTTCACCTCAAGTCACTAAACAGAAGAATTCTGGAAAAAGACACATTCTCCAAAAACCGGATACTATTAACCTAATAGTTAGTGGTAGAAGGTTGGCCTTGGGCACCCTATCCTATATATATTTCACTATATATTCTTTTCATTATAATATATTGATATTTATTAAAAATGCGTCAAATTGAAACAGT
>JADBKX010000081.1 GCA_014894735.1 Candidatus Sediminicultor sextus
TTTTTTAAAATTTACTTGACAAATAATTTCTAATCCTTTATAATTGCTATTAGCATATATTGTTAATAGCACAGAGGTTGATAATGAGATGGAAAAGAACTTACTAGACCTGATAATCGAATTAAAGAAAGGATGCATGGAAGACGAAGAGCAAATTCGAACTCTTTGCCATGTCTCTTTAGCGGAGTACAAGGCAGTTATGGAAATTAACATAGCCGAAAGAATAACCTGTAATGTTCTATCTAAAAAAATGGGTCTGTCTTCTTCCCGGGGTAGTCGGATCATAGATGGTCTGGTTAGGAAAAAATATCTCATAAGGATGACCAACTCAGAGGACAGGAGATCATTTGTTCTGTCTCTTTCGTCCAAAGGAACGAAAATTAAAGAACAGATCCAGCGGGAAAGGAATAATTGCGAAAGAAGAATTAGAGAAAAATTATCAACAGAAGAATTAGAATTAATAAAAGAAGGATTGGAATTGGTTATTAAAATTTTTCGTCAAGAATAAAAATAAAGGAGGATAAAAATCGATGGAAAATAGTAAATCATTAGAAGTAGAAGTAAATGGAAATAATTTCAAGCAGGAGGTTTTAGAGTCTTCCATCCCCGTATTGGTGGATTTTTGGGCTTCCTGGTGTATGCCTTGCCGGATGTTGGCACCAACTATTGAAAAATTAGCAGAAGAAAATCAGGGCAAGCTTAAAGTATGTAAATTGAATACTGATGAGAACCAGCACATTGCCGCTCAATACGGCATCCAGGGGATACCTACTTTAATCATCTTTAAAGAAGGCAAAGAAGTTGGCCGTACCGTAGGAGTAATGCCAAAAGAAAAGTTGCAAGAAAAACTTAACCCTATTCTTTAGCTTTAGCATAAAAGCGGGCTCTAAACTTAAACCTGGAGTCCGCTTTTGATTTTGGTTTTAACTCTTATTTTTATGATTCCCTTCTTTCTTCTTTTCGGTGATTAACCTATTTAAATCTAATATATCTTTTTGTATATCCATCAATTTATTTTTAAAATTATTTAATTCTTCGCTGTCAGCACCATGATCGGTCTTATGCCCCAATCTTTGTAATACTGGCCAGAATATTGATTTTAATTTTTCGACACTCTCCTCCATTTCTCTAAGCTCTTTATTTTTTCTATCTACCTCTAATCTTCCGCCAGACAGAACGCTTTCCCCTTCAATAGATAAACTTTCTCCTAATTCTGGGATATAGGTCTTAATTTTTGATTCCTCTTCGATTTTTCTGGAAATTTCCTTGGTTGCTTCCTCTTCTCCGTGAACCACAAATATTTTTTTGGGTTTGTTTTTAAAGCCTTTTATCCACCACATTATTCCTTCTCTATCCGCATGACTTGAAAAACCCTCCAAAGAATGTATTTCAGCATTTACCTGAATTTCTTCTCCAAATATTTTGACCACTTTCTCCCCTTCTTTTATCCTTCTGCCCAAAGTTCCCTCTGCCTGGTAACCGACAAATACGATACTGGATTCTTTTCTCCAAAGATTATGTTTCAGGTGATGTTTTATTCTTCCGGCAGTACACATCCCGCTGGCTGAAATGATTACTTTACTTTCCCGGGATAGATTTAATTGTTTAGATTCCTCCACAGTTTTAGTAAATTTTAAATTATGAAAATCCAAGGGATTGTTCCCTATTTTTATGAGATTTAAAGTATCTTCATCAAAACAGTCGGGATTTCTCAAAAATATCTCTGTCGCCGAGGCAGTTAGCGGACTATCTACATAAACCGGTACGTTTAAAAAATCCTGGTCTTTATTTTTAATGTATTCAGTATAATATTTATTTAGCTCATAGATTATATCCTGGGCTCTTTCCACTGCGAAAGAAGGAATGACTATATTCCCTCCTCTTTTTACGGTAGCATTTATAATAGAGATTAGTTCTTTGGCATCATCTTCTGAAGGGGGGTGCAGTCTATTTCCGTAAGTCGATTCTACCATCAAATAGTCTGCTTCATCGATAAGGTAGGGGTCTCTTAAAATGGGCCTATCCCGCCTGCCCAAATCGCCTGAAAACACCAACTTGGTCTCTTTGCCCTCCTCTTCTTTTATCCACAACTCAATAATGGAGGACCCTAATATATGCCCGGCGTCTCTAAATCTTAAAGTAATTTCCTCGTTCAATTCTATTTTTTGGTCATATAAAACTGGCTTAAAATATCTCAGGCTCTCTTCCGCTTCTTTCATGGTATAAAGAGGCTCTCTCAACTCTTCTCCTGATCTTCTTCTCTTCTGGTTGTCCCACTCATTCTCCATCTCTTGAATATGTCCGCTATCGGGGAGCATGATGGAACATAAATCAACCGTTGCTTTGGTAGAGTATATGTCCCCTTTAAATCCTTTCTTTATCAATTTGGGTATCCTTCCGCTGTGGTCTATATGAGCATGAGATAGAACCATAAAATCTATCTCTTCAGGATTAAAGCGGAAAGGTTGGTAGTTCATCCGGTTAATCGATTTGCTCCCCTGAAACATTCCACAATCTATTAAAAATTTGGTATTCCTGGTTTCAATTAAGAAGTTGGACCCGGTAACTATTTTGGCCGCACCAAAAAAAGATATTTTCATATTGATTTTTCCTTTCTATAGGTTTAAGATTTCAGCTATCTTTACCCTCATTTCCTCTCTTTCACAAACTATTTTATGCCGGACAGGCTTTTTCTCAATACCCCTTATCCCTGGCGGAATGGGAATTTGGGCCAAATTAGACATCTTCTCTATTAATTCAAAATCGTCAAATTTTTTGTATACACTATCTATTGATTCCATGACACTTTTCGTAAATTTAAAAGGACTGGCTGTGGCTACAATAACTGTCTTTGTTTTATCCCCGGTTTCTGTAATATATTTTTTATATACTGCATAAGCTACTGCTGTATGAGGGTCGATCAAATATTTCGACTTCTCGAATATCTCTTTTATGCATTGACGGGATTCCTCCTGGGGGGCAAACCCGCCATAAAAATCTTTTAATCTCTTCTTCATTTCGGAATCTATCCGATAGTAACCCTTCTCTTTTAAGTAATTCATTAATTCCTTTACCTTTTGGGCCTCCCTTTCGCTTATCGCCCATAGCAATCTTTCCAAATTGCTGGATACCAGTATATCCATCGAAGGAGAAATGGTCATTACTAATTTTCTCCGTTTATCGTAAACTCCGGTCTCAAAAAAATCTGCCAGTACCTTATTTTCGTTAGAAGCACAGATTAATTTATTCACCGGCAGCCCCATCTCTTTAGCATAGTAAGCCGCCAGAATATCTCCGAAGTTACCGGTGGGAACAACTATATTTATCTTTTCACCGTTCTTAATTTCGCCCTCACCCAACATATTCAAATAAGCATAAAAGTAATATACTATTTGGGGGATTAGACGGCCTATGTTTATAGAATTTGCCGAAGAAAAGATATAGTTTTTTTCTTCTATCTTTTTGTTAAAAGCCGGGTCTTCGAGTATCTCCTTTACCTCTCTCTGAGCATCATCAAAATTTCCTTTTATGCCTATCACGTAAGTGTTTGTCCCTTGCTGGGTGAGCATCTGTCTTTCTTGTATCTTGCTAACCCCTTTATAAGGGAAAAATACTATTATTTTGGTCCCTTTTACCTTAGCAAAACCTTGAAGGGCGGCTTTCCCGGTATCACCGGAAGTAGCGGTTAAAATAACTATTTCCTGGTTAAGATTTAATTTTTGGGCAGCTTTTTTCAAAAGATAGGGGAGCAGGGATAAGGCCATATCTTTAAAAGCCAGGGTCGGCCCATGATAAAGTTCTAAAAAATATGCTCCCATCTTTTTGCTAAGAGGAGCAATAATCTCGGTATCAAATTTATTATCATAGGCTCTATTTATACAATCTTTTAGCTCTTCTTGACGGTAATCAGTAAAAAATTTCTTTATTATCAAAAAGACTAATTCTTTATAATCATTACTTTTTAATCTATATAAATCCTTGTATATCTGGGGAATGGTCTCGGGAACAAACAATCCGCCATCATCGGCAATACCTTTAATAATTGCCTCTGCGGATAAGATTCTCTTCTTGTCCCCCCGAGTACTTTGGTAATAAAGGTTGTTCTCTTGCATAATATTCTCCACCATAATTATTTAGTTAGCTGGTTGATTGGTCTATATTAATTTACCAATTTGCCAATTATCCAATTTACCAATTAAATTAGTCGTTAGTATATCGTATCGCGTATATGGTTACCCGGTTACCCCGTTTGCCGGTTAACCAGCTGGCTAACCATCTTAACGGGATGTGATTCACGAGATACGAGATACATATTTATTATATATTATATGCTCGATACTATCTTATCTTCTGGCTCCTGGCTTCCTTCTTCTTCCTCACTGTATACTATATACTCGATACTCGATACTAATTCACAGATAGCGTCGCATTTCTTCTCCTGTTACTTTCCCATAAAGCTCTATGTAAGGTTTTACCGGATTAGCTAAAATCTTGGGAAAGAGAACTTGTTCTATCTGAAAAAAACCGACCGATTCAGTCATCTTTACAATTATTCTAATAGGCTTCTCTTCCCCTTTTATAATTTCTACATTTTGAATGGAATTGGCGGAATACTTGTGGATATCTCCTACTTGAGGAGTACGTGATAGGAGAAAGATAATCCGTGCTCTGCCCTTTTCCATATCACATCCATCTCCGATCGAAACCAGCCCAGCTTCCAGAGAATGAATATCCTGGGTAGCCATATGTCCTGCAATGCCTTCAACAATTAAAGAATGAACAATAGTTTTCTTTTCAATGTCTTTATCATAAATTCTGGTCAGGGTTCTCTCAATAATCGACGTAGCAAAAACAACTCCTAACAGCTCGTGATTTTCCCGACCTACTGACATACCAACATCATGTAACAAAGATGATATTAATACCGCTACTTTACTATCTTCTGCAGTACCAATCTTTTCTTCTTCCAGGTTAAATTTAATTCCGCCTTTGCTTAATATATCAAACATAATCAAAGCATTTAATGCTGTTTTACTCATATGCACCGGGCCATGGTCATTATAGCCCAATCTTTTTATAGATACTGTGTTGGCATAATTTCGTAAAGCCTGTGCTTCTTCATCATTAAAAATTAAAGAAGCTGCCATGGCTGGTTTCCCGCTCAACATTGCTAATATTTCATTTTCTATTTCTATTTCTTTGGGTGACTTTCTCATCTTTGCTCCTCCTGTTTACATATAGCATAATCTGTGAATTATATTAAAATATTTCTTAACTATGTTCTAACTATTACCAGAACAAGAGCGCTCAAAGCAACAATCATTAAAGGCAGGATTAACATTTTATATATTTTCCCCA